>DAONEL010000046.1:0-7313 GCA_035403045.1 Bacteroidales bacterium | reverse complement strand
AGTCTCCAGTCCCGATAGCTATCGGGACCAGTTTCAAGTAGTATTTCCCAAGTCAAACAGCTTCGAACATAAGTAATTTGTCACTGTTGATTTGTTAAGGCTAAAGTCAATATCGTTAGTCCTGACAAAATTACCATTTCAGATTGATTCTGTACTTTTGAAACAACCTATTATTTAAACATGAAACTTATTCCGATAATTGCCGATGTGTGGAAAATGGATGGTGGCGTGGCATTTGGTGTTGTTCCGAAAAGCATATGGCAAAAAATATACCCTGCTGATGAAAACAACATGCTGGATATTGTAAACCGCTGTCTTTTAATAGATTTTGGTGAGCAACGCATATTGATAGATGCCGGCATGGGGCGCAAACAAAGCAATAAATATTATCAGCACCGTGGTGTCAACCCTCATGTAACGCTCGAAAAAGCCCTTGCTGCTGCCGGCTACAGCCATCAGGATATCACTGATGTTTTGTTAACTCATTTGCACGATGATCACGTTGGCGGGGTCACAGTGTATAATTCATCAGGCAAAGCTGAACCTCTGTTCCCGAATGCAACCTTCTGGTGCTCAAAAACACAGTGGGAATGGGCGATTCATCCCAACAAACGCGAAGGGGCATCGTATTTCCCCGACAACCTGCTTCCGTTGCTTAATTCCGGAAGGTTAAAATTCATAGAATCAGAGGGTGAGTTTTTGACAGGAATAAACATCAGGATGATTAACGGGCATACCATCGGACACATACTTCCACTGATTGGTACCAGGAATGGAACTATAGTCTATATGGGCGATTTCATTGCGACAGCCGCCAATATTCCCATCCCTTACATTCCAGCGGTGGACATTCAGCCATTGGTGAGCATGGATGAAAAATCAAGATTTCTGGAGGAAGCCATTCAGAAAAAGTATATTCTGTTCTTCGAACATGACTATTTCAATGAATGCTGCACTGTAATTGAAACGCCCAAAGGTTTCTCCGCCGGGGACAAATTCAGGCTTGCTGAGTTAACCGGTATCTCAATTTAAAGATATTCAAGCTGATAGAAATTCAAAGATCTGATCTGAACTTTAATATCGGTTTACCGTTAATAATATAAAAATAACACCGGTTCATGATCGATATGTAGCTGTAATACAAATATTTACAGAACATAATCGATATACTGTCCTGCCGGCTTTTAAATTTCAGTCAAAGAACTTTGTATCTTTGCGCAGTTAATTCTCTAAATATTAATCAATTAAATTAAAATGATCACAAAACGTCAATTTTTGAAAACCAAACCAGTTTGTAAAGTAACTTTTCAAATCAACGCTGATGCCGGACATGCCTGTATTGCCGGTGAATTCAACAACTGGAATGAAGCTTCCACACCCATGAAAAAGGGGAAAGATGGATCATTCACTGCTACTGTTGAACTCGAATCAGGCCGTGAACACCAGTTCCGTTATCTTCTCGACGGTAAAACCTGGGTTAACGATGATGCAGCGGACAAATACATTAAAACTCCGCTGGGAAATGAAAACTCGGTCATAATACTCTGATAACGACTCATTAAAGCGAATTATATAAGGTGAGGGTCATTAACTGGCCCTCATTTTTTATTTCTGCATGAGTGCACCCTACCCTGTTGCAAATGCCTATACAATAATTGAAATCCACTACCGGTCTAGTAAACATAACGACCAGTTCTCCACCGCAGGAGCATGGCCCGTACGACAATAATTTTGCGCCGCACTCAGGGCAACCCAGCGATAGCAACTCACCTTCTGTCAGGCTTATATCAATCGATACACGGTATTTCTCTCCATACACAGGGCTAAGCGCAACAAATCCTTTTGCACTCCCCTTTTCGGCTGCTATCATCAGGCCTTTGTATTCTCCGAATCTTATCCTGTCGCTGATCATCGAATGTCCATTCTGGCAATAACATTCCTTCACGACTATTATTTTTTCAGGTCCCTGTTCCTTCTTTCCTGGAACCGGAATTATCAGGAGTCCGCCTTTATCAAAACGTTTCATGGCTTAGATATTTGTGAGCAACATCATCAATCCTTCAGCATAATGGCTGAATAATCAGCTAAAGATAAGGAATTTCAGGGCTAAAAACAAGCCTTTTGCTAATCGAGGCGGATGGCCTTAACGGGAGATATCCTGGCAATTATAAACGACGGAACCAGCAGGATTCCCAAACAGACAACAATGCTGCCGGCGTTTATCAGCAAGATATGCAGCAGATTAATATTCACAGGCACGTAGGACATGAAATATGATTCCTGCGGCAACCCTATCAGGTGAAATTTCAATTGTAAGAAGCACAGCAATAATCCGGTGACATTTCCCCAGATCATTCCCTTAACAATGATGTAGGCTGCATTGTATAGGAATATTTTGCGGATGCTCAGGTTGGTTGATCCCAGCGCTTTAAGCATTCCAATCATGTTTGTGCGTTCAAGAATCAGTATCAGCAAGGTAGAAATCATGGTGATGCCGGCTACCAAAACCATCAGCAACAGGATTATTACCACGTTCATATCCTGCAGGGCCAGCCAGTCAAAAAGCTGCGGATAAAGTTCCTTAATTGACCGTGCATTCAGTTCATAACCGATTTTGTGGTAAACCACATCTTCCATCCTGCTGATATCGCGAAAATCGTTGATAAACACCTCGAAACCCGACACCTGCGTTGAATCCCAGCCATTAAGCCTTTGAATATGAGCGATATCGCCAAAAACGTACATCTTGTCGAATTCTTCAAGCCCGGTATCGTAGATGCCGGAAATGATGAATTTTCTTCCTCTTGCTTTGTTATCGATAAAAAAGTACATCCTCAGGGGATCTCCTGTTTTGAGGTTCAACAGTTTAGCGATACTTCGCGAGATGATCACTGAATCGTTTGCTGCCGTGTCCGAAACGCTGAATATCCTGCCGTCAGTCATCTTATCTCTGAAAAATGACCAGTCAAAATCGCTGCCGATACCATGCAAAAGCACGCCTTGCATCTGATCGGCTGTTTTGATGATACCGGCTTTTGTCCCGAAAACCTGGATATGCTTAATTCCGGGAGCCTTCTGTAATTGGCTGTAAAAAGGCTGATACCGATCGACAGGAGCGAGTTCCATTGAAGAATTTTCGTCGAAACGGGCAATCTGAATATGTGCTGCAAATCCTGTGATCTTCTCCTGGATCTGCCGCTGAAAGCCAGTCACAATGGCAACCGCAATAATCATCACAGCCAGCCCGATGCCAACACTGGCAACGGCAATTTTCACCACCGGGCCTGAGAAACTCCCTTTCCCTGCGTGTATGATCCGTCTTGCTATGAAGAATTCGTAGTTCATATTTCGGGCAATGATACAAACCTACTGCAAATTCCTGAATCAGTAAGCAACGTTTGTTTGTTTTGACAGCGAATAATTCAGTAAGTTTGACGTTCAATCAAGGATACAGAATAAAAGATGCCGGTTAACTACTTTTTGTCATCGGTAATTTTTCTTGTCACACTGCTTCATTGCCAGGCACAAACTGACACCGGCGCCGGCGATACCGGAACATCCATAAAGCCTGCTGCGGAAAGCATGGATCTTTACCTGCCTGACATATCAGGTAAAAAGGTAGCCGTAGTTGCCAATCACACCTCACTTGTCGGCTCTGTCCACCTGGTAGATACGCTGCTAAAACAAGGAATCAACATTATAAAGATTTTCGGCCCGGAGCACGGTTTTCGTGGCAAAGCTGCCGATGGCGAACTCGTTGGTGATGCTGTTGACTCTGTAACTAATATTCCTGTCATCTCGCTGTATGGCGATCACAGGAAACCGACTTCATCCGACCTATTAGGAGTAGATATTGTTGTTTTCGACATCCAGGATGTGGGTTGCAGGTTTTTTACCTATATATCCACCATGACCTATGTCATGGAAGCCTGCACCGAAAATGGCATCCCCGTCATCATTCTTGACCGGCCCAATCCAAACGGTTATTACATTGACGGCCCGGTATTGCAAGCAAAATTTACTTCATTTGTCGGGCTGCATCCCGTTCCTGTTGTTTATGGTATGACCATTGGTGAGTACGCCCTGATGGTAAATGGCGAAAAATGGCTCAAAAACGGTGCTGAATGCAATCTCAAAGTCATTCCCTGCAAGGGATATACGCATTCCAGCCGCTACCAGTTGCCGGTGAGGCCGTCGCCAAATCTTCCGGTAATGGAATCAGTATATCTTTACCCTTCCCTTTGTCTTTTCGAAGGCACATCAATAAGCGTTGGGCGCGGCACCGAAAAACCATTCACCATGATTGGCCACCCCCTGTATCATGAAGGATCATTCATGTTCGAACCAAAGGCTATTCCGGGAGTGAGTGACAATCCGCCTTATAGAGGAAAAGTATGTTATGGCCAGAACCTGGAACCGGCTGCATCATTGATAAAAGCTGACGGGCACATCGAACTGGGCTGGTTAACAAGCATTTACAAGATCATGCGCGGACGGAGTGAATTCTTTACTCCGTATTTTGAGAAACTGGCCGGTACGGCAACTTTACGCAAGCAGATTGAAGAAGGAATGACTGCTAAAGCCATACGAAAAACATGGCAAAAAGACATTAATCATTTCCGCGGTATCAGGGCTAAATATCTTCTGTATCCTGACTTTCAATAAAAAAGCCGGCTTAACCGGCTGATTATCAATTCTTTTTAAGGTTTTAAAGTGTCCTTCCGGGATAAACCTTGAGCGCCTCTTCAAGACACTTAACAGCACCTTTCAGATCGTCCAGTTTCAGGACGTAAGCAATGCGGGCTTCCTTCTTACCCAGTCCGGGCGTTGCATAAAATCCCGAAGCAGGCGCCAGCATAACCGTCTGGCCTTCAAAACTGAAATCTTCGAGCAACCACTGGCAGAATTTATCCGAATCGTCAATGGGCAGACTTATCACCGCATAGAATGCGCCTTTGGGCATGGGGGCATAGACACCGGGTATTTTATTGAGTGCTTCTATGACGAAGTTACGGCGGGCAATGTACTCGTCATAAACTTCTTTGAAATACTCCGCCGGTGTGTCAAGCGAAGCTTCTCCGATCACCTGCCCGAGTGACGGCGGACTTAACCGGGCTTGTGCGAATTTCAGTGCCGATGCAATTACTTCTTTATTTTTCGAGATCAGAACGCCTATTCTTACGCCACACTCGCTGTATCGTTTTGATACTGAATCCATCAGCACAGCATGATTTTCAAGCCCCTCGAGATTCATTACCGAAAAATGGGCATTTCCATCATAGCAAAACTCCCTGTAAACTTCGTCGGCAAACAGGTAAAGGTCATGTTTGAGCACCAGTTCCCGAAGCTGTAAAAGTTCTTCTTTTGAGTATAAATAACCGGTTGGGTTGTTGGGATTACAAACCATGATAGCCCTGGTGCGCGGGCTGATTACTTTCTCAAACTCACTGATTGGTGGCAGGGCAAATCCTGATCTGATCTCGGATGTAATCGGAAGGACCGTAACTCCTGCTGCCATGGCAAAACCATTATAATTGGTGTAAAACGGCTCCGGAATGATCACTTCATCGCCGGGATTCATGCATACTTTAAATGCAAAAGAAATAGCTTCGGAACCTCCGGTGGTGATGATCATCTGGTTATGGTCAACATCAATACCCTTCGACTGGTAATAACCGGCAAGTTTACGCCTGTAGCTCTCATTACCGGCTGAGTGGCTGTATTCTATCACTTTCTGGTCATAATGCTTCAGCGCCTCAAGTGCAACAGCAGGTGTCGGGATATCGGGCTGCCCGATGTTAAGATGATAAACTTTGACCCCTCTTTTTTTTGCTGCTTCGGCAAAAGGAACCAGTTTGCGTATTGGCGAAGCCGGCATCAGTTGGCCCCGTTGTGATATTACAGGCATAATTACTGTAGTTTTATTGTTTTTAAAATAACAGTACAAAAGTAAAGATTATGAGTTATCCGGGGCTAACAGTATTTCATAAATTCATAAAAAAAGCCCGGCTTAAAACGAGCCGGGCTTTTAAATATTTTCTGGACCAGATTACTTAGCAACAGGTGCTGCGCTCTGATCGAGAGTCTTCTCAGGCATTACCGAAGCAGCAGTTTTTTCAACGATGTTACCAACTATACGTAACTGAACCGGTGAATTGCTGGCGTTTGAAGTAACATTGATCGTTTTATTGATAGGCCCCATGCGGTTGGTATCATATTTAACTTTAACAGCGGCGGATTTACCCTTCAGGATCGGTTCGCGTGGCCACTCGGGAACAGTGCAGCCGCATGATGCAGTACAATTTGAAAGGATAAGAGGCTCAACACCGGTATTGGTAAATTTGAATTCACATGTACCATCACCTCCTTTATAAAGTGTGCCGTAGTCATGGGTCGTCTTCTCGAAGGTGATCACAGGGGCATTAGGATTGGCAGCAGGTTGAGGTACATTGGAAACAGATACGCCCTGGGCCATTACAGCTACTGATACAAACATTGTAACAGCAATTGAGAGAAGTACTTTTTTCATTTTATTACTCGTTTAGGTTGTTTAACTTTTTAATTGTTTGCAAATTTAATTGATAATTATCCTGTGCTGCTTAATTTTAACATTATTTTAAGTTTTACAACTTCCATGCCAAAACTGATCAGGCTTGTAATTTGAATTCAAATCGACCGCAGTATTGAATTATACCTTTATTAATAGCATTACAAACTGAAGGTTATGAATGAAAGATGAAATTTTTCTGCCAACATTTAATATGTTTGTAGAAATTTCCATCAAAATGAAAAGCATCCTTATCAAAACCATTCCTGTGATTATCATTTCATTGATCGCAGTTGCCTGCTGCCACTCACACAGAACGACTAAACAAACTGCTGCCACCGGGGTTCCTGGTCCCAAAGCCATAATTTATAAAACACGCGCTGATTACTCCCAACTGGTCCCTGTGACACTATCGGAGGATAAAAAGTCAGTCGTTTCATATCCTGACGTGAAGGATGTCTATTACCAGGGAAAACTGGCAATACCTGTCCTGTTGCATAACGGATGGCTCCTCGACAACCGGGGAATTAACAAGGATGTCGCTTTTATCAGCCTCACATATAACGAGTATGCGAAAAAAGACAAAACTCCCGATGCAAACGAGTTATTCAGCCTTATCATCGATAAAGACCCGTTGACAAACATGTATGAATGCGGCCTTCGATCTGATTATCAAGACATTGAAAACGATCTGAACGAGCTGATTGATGCCGGTAAATTTTCAGCATTCAAAATACTGAAATAGTCAAGTTATGAACATGGTTGC
>DAONEL010000045.1:9641-19606 GCA_035403045.1 Bacteroidales bacterium | reverse complement strand
TTGGCACTGCAGAATTCACGGATTTCAGCATTTGACCCGGGTTCCTGCTTCAGAAAGTTATTGGCAGGGAAGCCGATAATTACAAATTTGTCACCGCCATACTTATCATTAAGTTCCTGGAGTTGCTTGTACTGGGGAGTCAATCCGCACTTTGAGGCAGTATTTACAACCAGTACTTTTTTCCCCTTCAAAGAGGAAAGATTGAAATTGTCGCCATCTATTGTCCTGACTTTGAAATCGTAAAAAGCGTTCTGCGAAAACAAGGTCACCGATGAGAATAACATGGAAAGAAAGAGTAGTTTTTTCATACACGGAAATTTTGCAGTGATAACAATTAACCTGCTGAAAAGGTTCAACCGGCTATAAGCCGAAAACCATATTGTAGAATTTGGCTATTGATGCTGACAGTGCCGACATTGAAATGTACTTGCTTTCGCGGATGTATTCTTTCCCTTCGAAGTAAACAAGCAGTGCAGGTGAGGCAAAAATACCGTAATCCGCAGCTATTTCCGGGTATTGTATGGCGTTGCAGAAGTACAGCTCCATAAGCGGGAAATGTGTTTCAACCAGTTCGGAGACTTTAGGGCGCAGCGCTACACAAGGTGCACATGTATCGTTGAAGAAGTAAATCAGTGCCGCTTTGCTTCTTGCGGTTATTTCCTTCAACTGGTTAATGCTCTTAATTTCAATCATTTATATTTATTTTGACTAACGCTTATCCCGAAAAGGGCGAAGTCATATTTCACAGGATCATTGGCATCAAAAGTACGAAGGTTTGCAGTGAGTTCTTCAACAGCTTTCCAGTCGTCCTGTTTACGGTTGAGTAGGCCCAGTTTTCTTGCTGTCCGGCCAGAGTGAACGTCAAGCGGACACATAAGATGCGCCGGTGAAACGTTTTTCCACAGGCCGAAGTCCACACCTCTGTTATCGTTGCGAACCATCCAGCGGAAGAACATATTCAGCCGTTTAGCGGAAGAACCTCTTTCAGGATCAGGGATGTGCTTTTCGGACCTGGTGAGATGCGGAACCTGTAAGAAACTATTTCTGAGAGTTTTGATGCCTTGTTTTATTGAAAATTCCTGCTGGTAACCAATAAGGAATGAGCTCTCAAGGCTATCGCTTTCGTTGTAAAAGCTTCTGAGTGCCTGTAAAAAGAACAGGCAGTCATCAGTGTTGAAGGTGCGATGGACAAATCCTGTAAACCGCTTAAAATCCTTTTCTGATGCATTCTGGAGAAAATTATAAGGTTCATCATCCATCATCTGCATGAGCCGCAGTGAGTTGGCGATGATGACAGGCCGCTGCCCCCAGGACAGCATTGCTGCAAGAAAGCCTGATATTTCAATGTCCTGCTTCAGGCTGAACATATGCGGAACCGATACCGGATCATGTTCAATAAACCCGGGAAAATTGTATTCATCCGATTTCGCATCGAGAAATTCTTTCAGGTTGATAAAGTCTTCCATAACGGGAGAATAAAAAACTCCCTCCATCCGGGTAGGATGAAGGGAGAGGCAGTATAGATAGGGTTAGTTAAGGGTTTGCGTTGCTTTAATCAACTCTTTGCCTATTTCAATGGCTTTCTCGTTTTCAGGGATGAGCACATGATGTCTGGCCGGCAGTGATTTTTCAAGTCCTTTATGAATATATTCCATGCTGACGATGGGCTTGAGTTTAAGGAAACCACCAAGAACTATCATATTGAAAACCTTGCTCAGGCCAAGTTCGCCGGCTTTCCCGGCAGCTTCAATGGTGTAAATGTTAATGTCCCTGCGATTCGGGTGGCGTGTGATACCATTTGGGTCATAAATCAGCACACCACCTGGCTTTATAGTCGATTCAAATTTGTCCATCGATTGCTGATTAAGTATGATGGCGGTGTCGTAGGAATTGAGAATTGGAGAACTGATCCTCTCATCGCTGATGATAACGGTAACATTGGCAGTACCGCCGCGCATTTCAGGGCCATAGGATGGCATCCAGCTAACCTCTTTGTCCTGCATAACACCGGAATATGCCAGGATTTTACCCATGGAAAGGACTCCCTGTCCCCCGAAACCGGCAATGATAATTTCTTCCGTCATGATATTAAGTATTTTATCTTCAATGATTTGTAGAATCCTGAATTATTCGTTCACCTTTATATCGCCAAGCGGATAGAAGGGGAACATATTATCGACCATCCATTCGTTGGCTTTGCGGGGAGTCATTTTCCATCCCGAATTGCAGTTTGAAACAACTTCGACAAATGACAGGCCTTTGTTGAGTTTGGTGTTTTCAAAGGCTTTCCTGATGGCTTTTTTTGCTTTCCTCACTGCCACCGGTGTATGCACGGCCTGCCTGGTCACGTAAAGTGTACCTGGCAACTGGGCTACCAGTTCGGTGATTTTCAACGGATTGCCCATCATGGCAACATCGCGGCCATAAGGCGAGGTGGAAGATTTCATTCCCGGTAAAGTAGTCGGCGCCATTTGTCCGCCGGTCATGCCGTAGATACCGTTGTTGATGAAAATGATGACAATATTCTCGCCACGGTTGCAGGCATGTATGGTTTCGGCAGTGCCGATAGCAGCAAGGTCGCCGTCGCCCTGGTAGGTGAAAACAAACTTGCCGGGATTGAGCCTTTTAACGGCAGTGGCAAGAGCCGGAGCCCTGCCATGAGCGGCCTGCTGCATGTCGATATTCATAAAATCATATGCCAGTACTGAACAGCCAACAGGAGCGATACCAATGGTTTCGGACTGTATACCCATCTCTTCAATCACTTCCATGATGATGCGGTGGGTTGTACCATGGCCGCAGCCGGGGCAATAGCTGAGCGCGTTGGGTGTGAGCAGTTCGGTGCGTTTATAGACGAGGTTTTCAGGCTGCACTATTTCAGTATTCATATTTACTTCTGCCATAGCTTATCCTCCGATAATTTGTTTTTTCAATGCTTCCACTACTTCAACGGGTGAGGGGATGATGCCGCCAAATCTTCCGAAATGTTCAACCTTTAAACGGCCATTAACGGCAAGCCTTACATCTTCAACCATTTGCCCGGCGCTCATTTCAACCACAAGTATACCTTTTACCCGTGATGCCATCTCAGAGATAACTTTCCTGGGGTAAGGGAAAAGAGTGATGGGCCTCATCAACCCGACTTTAATGCCTTGTTCACGGGCTAACTGAATGGCCTTCTGACAAATACGGGCGCTTGTTCCGTAAGCTACAAATGCATAATCGGCATCTTCGCAACCAATTTTCTCAAAGCGGACCTCATCCTCTTCCATCTTCCTGTACTTAGCCTGGAGTGCGAGGTTATGCTGCTCCATTTTGGCTGATTCGAGAGCGAGCGAGGTAATAATGTTTCTTTCGCGGCCAGGAGTTATGCCGGTGGTAGCCCAGGGAGTGTTTTTCAGAATTTCTTCATCGGTGAAACGGGGCCTTTGGGGCTCGAGATACACTTTCTCCATCATCTGGCCAATAGCGCCATCGGAGAGTACCAAAACAGGATTGCGGTATTTGAAAGCAAGGTCGAAACCAAGTCCGGCGAAATCAGCCATTTCCTGAACTGATGAGGGAGCAAGTACCAGAAGCCTGTAATCGCCGTGGCCACCGCCTTTGGTGCTCTGGAAATAGTCAGATTGCGAAGGTTGTATTGTTCCCAGCCCGGGGCCGCCACGCACAGCATTCATAATGAGGCAGGGGAGTTCGGCGCCGCAGAGATAGCTTATCCCTTCCTGTTTCAGGCTGATACCGGGACTTGATGAGGATGTCATAACACGTTTGCCTGTTGCGGCTCCGCCATACACCATATTGATGGCAGCAATCTCGCTTTCAGCCTGTAAAACGATCATTCCTGTCCGCTCGTGTGGTTTCTGTGCCATAAGGTATTCCATCACTTCCGACTGCGGAGTAATAGGGTAACCGAAATAGCCATCGGCGCCGGCGCGGATAGCCGCTTCGGCAAAGGCTTCGTTACCCTTCATTAATCTGAGTTCTTTCATGCTTTCGCAATATTTAAAAGTTATTCAGTCATTTTTTTGCGGTAAACTGTAATGGCGCCATCAGGACATACAACGGCACAGTTGGTGCAGCCTGTGCATAAATCGCTGACCGGCTGAGCGTAAAAATAGCCTTTACGATTTACATGCTTCGACATCGCAATTACCTCTTCGGGACATGCCGGGATACACACTTCGCAACCTTTACAGCGCTCTATGTCAACCACAATTTGGCCTTTCATTTTTGCCATAGTACTACGTGTTTCACTTAATAATGGTGCTAAATTAGGCAATTAAAGCAAGCGGATTCCTTATCTGATCAATTATTGAAGCCTTTTTGGGCTATTTAAACGGAGTTTAAATATAACTGACTGTTTATTGATTATTTACAGTCATGCACACCGGCCGGGTGGTGTTCATGAAATTTCTTCAGTCTTATTTCCAGGTCGGGAAATTGTGACCTGTTGACCAGCGAAACACATGCCCTGAGGCCTTCATTGCGCTCGCTGCCTGTGATGGAGAGTGAGATTGCGCTTATACCGTAATAGAGCAGTTCTTCAATCAGTTCAGGCCCGTCGAAACCAGGGTAGCAGATGGTAAAATAGAACCCATCAGCTATTGGCTGGTCAATATCTTTGTCGTAAACGATATGAAAACCGTTATCAGTAAACAGTTTCTTCATGATCGCGGCTTTGCGGCCGTATTCTTTTACTAGATCCACAAAATTGAATTTCCCTTCATTGGCTGCTTTCAGCATGGCTGCCAGGGCAAACTGTGCTGAATGTGCTGTTCCGGAACTGAGTGAATATACGGTACCAAAAATCATGGCTTTGCCAAAAAGATCGCTACTGTAAAACCTGAGCAAATCGGGCGCCTTGGTCTGAAATAGAGCGTCACTTATAATCATCAGCCCGATGCGCTGCCCGGCATAACTGAAAGCTTTTGAACTGGAAATGAAGAGGATATAGTTGTCGGTATATTTGGCTACAGTGGGCTGGTATGGTGGCTGGCCGGGTTTGCTGTAATCTTTGCGAAAGTCCATGGCAAAGTATGCCAGGTCTTCGAGAATCACAACATTGTATTTTTTAGATAGCTCGCCAATGATCTTTAACTCATCATCCGTGAAACATATCCAGGAAGGGTTGTTTGGATTCGAGTAAAGAACCGAATGTATATTTCCCTTGCTGAAATAGCTTTCGAGTTTGGCGCGCAATGCTTCACCCCTGTAATTGTAAACATCAAAGCTTTCGAATTTCTGCCCCAGCACTTTATGTTGTTGTTTATGAACCGGGAAGCCAGGATCGATGAACAGGGTTGTGTCGCGATCCTTGTTCATGCGGGCCAGTGTGAGAAAAGCGGCAAAACCGCCCTGCATGGATCCGACAGTCGGGATGCAACCTTCAGGTTTTACATCAATATCCAGGAAATTCCTGACAAACCGGGAAGCTTCCTGCTTAAGTTCAGGGATGCCGTCAATATCAGGATAAATTGCTGCAACGCCTCTGCGCAGTGCTTCTATCTCGGCTTCAGTTCCAATAGCAGTAGGTGGGAGGCCCGGGACACCCATTTCCATCCTGATGAATTTTATTCCGCTCGCCTGCTCAATGTTATCAATAAGTCTTTTCGTTTCCCTGATCGTGGCTTTACCAACGACAGGGACATTCAGCTCTGAGATTTTTTCGTTGACAATTGAAATGTCAACCGGAGTGTCTTTTGCAGTTGTTTTCATCTGGATAACAGCTAGTTATAAATGATGGAAATCGGGTATGGTTTAATGCAAAGTTTAAAAATTGAAGGGAGATGCCGAAAAGTTTTTGCAAGTTTTTCTTATAAAAAACGGAATTTAGAACGATTTTAATCAGTAGAACACTTAAAAATGAAAAGATAGGAAAAAGGTACCCATACAGATGTTAATCTTTTGCTTTTTTGAATCTTAATTTTCCGAAATACAGCGTGGTGAAAGTGGCAAAAGCTACGACCGAAACAGAGCTGACAGGCATCAGAATTGCGGCGACAACCGGAGATAATTTACCGCTGAGTGCAATGGAAATGCCGATAAGGTTGTACAAAAACGAAATGATGAAACTTGCTTTGACAATTTTGCGGCTTGTGCGGGTAAACCTGATGAACTGAGCTAACAGGTGAAACTTGCCTGCCTCGAGCACAGCATCGCTGGCGGGCGAAAAATGATACACTTTGCTTGCAACACTCAGGGCTACATCGCTTTGCATAAGGGCTCCGGCATCATTGAGGCCATCACCCGTCATGAGTACACGCCTGTTTTTGCTTTGCAGATCAAGGATAAACTGAGCTTTATCCTGCGGCTTCCGGTTGAAAAATATATGTCCGGCGGGGAAATAAGCCGAGAGGTGCTCTTTTTCTGAGTCGTTGTCGCCAGAGAGAAGATAGATATCGAAAGAGGGTTTTATGGAATTTATAACATTTTCAAATCCATCGCGGTATGCATTTCTGAAACAGTAAACTCCAGCCGGCTGGCCATCGATAGAAAGATGTACTTCTGTTGATTTGCGGTTTCCCGGATTTATTTCCTGGTTTGCGAATTCCTGCAAGCCGTACCTTATTTCAAAGCCAGCCGCCTTACCCAGAATTCCACGGCCTTCAACTTCTGTAAATGTTTCAGGATGAGTGTATTGTTTGTCCTGGTAATATTGAGCAATCGCATTGCTCAGCGGGTGAGTTGATTGCCGTGCAATCGAAAATACTGCCGATTCCTCTTCATGGGAAAGCTTTCTTCCCGAATATTCAGCCCTGCTGCTGTTTGGGTCAGTAATTGTCCCGGTTTTATCAAAAACAATGGTATCAATTTGTGAAAGCTTTTCAATCACATCGGTGTTCTTGATATACAGTCCATTCTTCCCGAAAACGTGCATCGTGTTTCCAAAGGTGAAAGGAATCGATAGAACGAGGGCGCAGGGACATGCGACAATGAGTACCGAGGTGAAAACGTAAATGGCGGTTTTGAAATCACCAAACAGTGCCCAACCCGAGAATCCTAAGACAGCAACCGATAAAACGATGATTGTGAACTTCTTACTGATTTTGTCCGACAGTGTTTTTATCGAATCGGGATTCTTCATGTAAGTGCTGTCCTGGTTCCAGAGTTTGGTGAGGTGGCTCTGATCAACTGACTGCTGCACATGCACCTTTATTAATCCTCCCAGTTGCCTGCCTCCGGCATATACAAAGTCACCGGCTTTTTTTCTAACAGGTGTCGCTTCGCCGGTCACAAAACTGTAATCGATGATAGCCTCGCCTTCAATAATCAAAGAGTCGGCAGGTATCAGCTCCTTGTTCCGGATAAGTATTTCATCACCGGGTTCTACATTTTCAAGGAGGATGTTCTCTTCGGCATTGCCACTTAATCGCGTTACCGCAACCGGGAAATATGATTTGTAATCGCGGTCGAAGGAGAGCGCCTCATA
Source organism: Bacteroidales bacterium (assembly GCA_035403045.1). Classification (GTDB taxonomy): domain Bacteria; phylum Bacteroidota; class Bacteroidia; order Bacteroidales; family UBA4417; genus UBA4417. The sequence continues at coordinate 12,177 of DAONEL010000045.1, read as the reverse complement.
GGATTTTCCCTGGTACCACTTGCCCATGAGCAGGAAGAAAACCAATCCCGAAAGGCTGTCGCAATAACCCTGGTTATTATTGAAAACCACCTCATAACTCGTTACCATAAAAAGTATCAGAACCCCGACGGCTATTGGCAGGTCGATGCTGATGACTCCTTTGCTCGAGTTTTTCCAGGAGGAGATGAAATAGTCACGCGCGCTGTAAAACACTACCGGTATCACCAGGATATAGCTCAGGACTGTAAAAACCGTATTCAGTTCACCTTCAAGCGGTTTGCCATTGAAGTATGCCGGCAAGCTGTATGTCATTACATTGATGAAGGCAAATCCTGCCACACCGATTTTGTACAACAGTGACTTATCTGTTTTGCTGCGGTCCTCAAGTCCTTCAATGCTGGCCGAAATATCGGGTATGTAGTGGATTGAATCCAGCAATTCGACCACATCGCGGAGGCTGATTACAGATTGGTTGAAAGTGATGCTGACCTCTTTCCGGGCAAAGTTAACGAGTGAATGCCTGATGCCCTTGTGGAGAGAATTCAGGTGTTCGAGAAGCCATATGCATGAGGCACAGTGAATTGCAGGAATATATAGTACAACTTTTGCGGTGTCTCCTTCCCGGAACCGGATCAGTTTAGATGCAACTTCCTCCTTTTCCAGGTAGTCGTACCTGGACTTGTGTTCAGATGGCTCAAGTCTTATGCCCGGCGTTTTCTCCAGGTCGTAATATTTATAAAGCTTATGTTCATTCAGAATCTGGTAAACCGTGCTGCAGCCGTTGCAACAGAAATTGAGGCCGTTCCACACAACCGGGTTGCGGCCGCAATCGGAGCCGCAATGCACACAGGCTACCTTTTCGTTTTTCATTTTGAGGGTTTGCAGCAGTCATGCATTTCCTCCTTCACAGGAGTTGACTGCTCATTCAGGCTCTTCTCGTATTTCATCCTGATTTTGCTTTCAGAAGGGCTTATGTAAGGAATTCCAAGGCTTAATCCCCTGAGAATAAATAGAATACCGACAATCACTACAAGTGACGGTATTAATTTGTTTACTTTCTGTCTTAACGATGCACTTACAAATCCGCCTGACAGATTGAAAGCCAGCAGCATGGGCATAGTGCCGAATCCGAACAGCAGCATATAGAGCGCTCCGAGTGTTGCATTGCCTGTACCAATAGATCCGGCTAATGCCATGTAAACAAGTCCGCAGGGTAGCAGCCCGTTGAGCAGACCGATGAGGAATAAGCTGCCAAAGGATTTTACAGCGAACAATTTCCCAAGCTTTGATTTGAGTTTTTCAACCAGCGGGGCAATCCCTTTGCCAATTTTGTTGCTGTCTATCACGGAAGGAAAGATGACGGCAAATATCATCACTGCACCCATAATAATGGATATTACACGCTGGAAACCAAGTAGTTCCAGTCCTTTTCCCATCATTCCGAAGATAGCGCCCATAATGCCATAGGTAATGATGCGGCCAATATTGTAGAGCAGGCTGCCAAAGACCTTTTGTAAGGTGGAATTTCCAAAAAGAGGTAACGCAACGGCAATGGGGCCGCACATTCCGGCACAATGAAAACTACCCATTAACCCGAGAACCAGCGCGGTGATAAGTATTTCCATGGTTTGTCTTATTCTGTTTTGTTAATTACGACCTCTTTATCAATCTCATAAGGAATGCCTTTCTCGAACCAGTTGATCTTTAATATATAGCGCCCGGCGATGAGTTCTTTTTTTGATACCGGCAAAACTATTTCGGCCGGATTGAGAGTTTGTTTTACATCACGGTTCATATCGGATGGTCTGAAAAACAGCACGTTGCCCGAATCAATCTTACCTTTCAGTTCCTCGGGGAAAATAATTTTCACAGAGTCATCCTCCTCCAGAAAGCTGACCAATGGCTCATACTTCGCCGACCGGGCTGACTTTTCCATTTCACTGGTGAAATTGGTTCCTTTTTCATAATAATCATCGTGAACCAGTTCAACATCCTGGTTAACCGCATATATTATAAATGCGGCAGATGCCAGCAGGAACAAAGCCAGAAAGAGAAATATCCCGGTACCCCAGTTAAACTTCATGCGAGACTTATTTTGTTATTAGAAGCTTGAATTCAAATTCCGAATCCGGATTTACAAAACTAATAATCTTGAAACTCAGGGCCCGACAAAAGTTGCTGTATATTTCTCAATAAGTTTGTCCTTGTCGTAAAGCCCGAATTCCACCTTTGTTTTATCACTTTTGAGCTCATTCTTTGGAATGTAAAGGATGAAAGCGGATTCAAATTTCGACTGGTCTTTCACTTCAATTGTTCCGCCGGGAATAACAATTTTCCCCTTATGTGATAGAAGGCGTAACTCAAGCGGAATATTTTGGTGGGATTTATTCACGATTTCAAGGTTGTAAACGTTAGAGATTGTACTATCAGCGTTTTCCTGGTAAATGATTCCGGGAGTTCGCAATATGGTGGTTTCTATTACTTTACGCGACGCAATGCTGTAGATAAAGAATCCAAGCAGCGCAACCAGGACAAC
>DAONEL010000045.1:0-9541 GCA_035403045.1 Bacteroidales bacterium | reverse complement strand
AAATCATACGTTACAATGAGCGATTTCGAATCGAGCAAAACACTTTGCATTCTACCGTAAGGGCAAACCATGGTGCATATCTGTTCCCTGAAAAATGCATAGATGAAATAAAAGATGCCCGACACGAAAAGCATGATGAGAAACGGGGTGAGGTTTTCCCTGATCGGAGTCGTAGCAATCTCAAGCAAGCGCTGAGGGCCGGTGAACCATATCAGGAACACATTGGTCATGAGTATGGCGATGATAATGAAGATGGTGTGCTTCAAAACCTTTCTAAAGATCTTTCCAGCAGTCCAGGGGCTGTTATCAAGCTTCAGTCTCTGCCGGAAGTCACCTTCGATGAGGTATTCAATTTTACGGAAAACCATTTCGAGGAAAATCGTTTGCGGACATAACCATCCGCACCAGAGCCTTCCGAAGGTGACTGTAAAAACAATGACGAATACCACGAACGAAAGCATGATCAGCGCAAGCAGAAAAGTATCCTGTGCCCAGAAAATAGCACCGAAAATGATAAATTTGCGATTGACAATGTCAAGCAATATAAGCGGATAGCCTTTGTATTTGATAAATGGCGCCAGCACCAGGAAGGCCAGTACCACCACACTCACAATCGTGCGGTAGAAGTACCATTTCCCTTTAGGCTTTTTGGCGTAAACCCACTTTCTTCCGCCTTTTTCGTTCATGTTTATCGGACGATCCCGAAACGAAACCTGTTCTTCAGACATTATGCAATAATTAAAAGAAACTGGTGGTTGCCGGTATTTTTAAGCACCGGGCATCTGCCAAAAAGCTGTTAATTCTTTGAAAGCTGATGTATCAGCACCGGCGACCACCATATCGACATACTTATTGTTACTTACAGGCTACACCCTGGGCAGCTTTGGCATTCGGTGGGTTTGATCCCTTTAGCGAAACCAGCACATAACTGGCCACTTTTGCTATTTTTTCCTCAGAGAGCCTGTCCTTAAAGGCCGTCATCCCTTTGATGGAGTTGCCGTTTTTAATCATATCATGGACATTCGTAAAGCTGCAACCATTGATCCAGTATTCGTCGGTAAGGTTCGGACCAATGGCATTGCCTTCACCAGTGAGGCCGTGGCAAGCCTGGCAAGCCATTTCAGTATAAATTGCTTTGCCTTCGGCTAGTGAGCCCTCATCAGTGAGCAGCTTCAGTTCAGCCGGAGGTGTGCCTGCCTGCTTGTATTTTTCGTCATGCTTAGCCGATTTGGTGATGTATTGCTCATCCTGGTTCTCACCTATCCCCAGCCAGAAATAGTAAGCGCCATATAATATTGAAAGGCCGATCGTCAGGTAGAATAAGGCCATGATCCAGCGGGGAGGCGGGTTATCAAGCTCGCCAATACCGTCATAGTCGTGACCGGCCATCACCTCGTCATGCAGGTCCTTCTTATCTTTCAGTTTTTCATTGATTTCATCTGATCCCATAATGTCTATTTATTTGAGGGTGTCATGATTTCATTGTCGTTGAGAATTGAATTTTTGATATGATCAGCCTCTTTTGAGGGCATGCGCAGGGTGCGGATGACTATCACCACGAAGAATGCAACAAACAGCAGTAAACCGATGATGTAATAGATCTCGATTCCCTGAATGTTCCCGAGTACACTGCTGATCATTTTCATTTTTTCAGTCCGTTTAAGGTGAACGACGCGACCTGTTTTATCTGTTGCTCAGTGAGCTGGTTTTTGAATGGCAGCATGCCTTTTACCGGGTAGCCATTGGTAATGGTATTTACTACGTCGGTTGGTGTATTGCCATGAATCCATTCGTCATCGGTAAGATTCGGAAATGTGGCCAGCCCTTTGCCTTCAGGCCCGTGACATGATGCGCACAGTTTTCCGAAAATTTCTTTTCCCGCAGTCAGATCTGCAGGAGTATTGGGCAATGATTCAACAACAACCTTTGCCGGAGCATTGGCTGAATCGCTGGCTGCAGGTGTTGAAATATCCCTGCCGAGCTTATGCATGTATGCGATCATTGCAATGATCTGCTTGCCGGGGTCTGCGGTTATGCCGGATGCTTTAAGATCGGCAACAATAACGGCCGCCTGCTTTTTCAGATCGTCAACGGCAATTTTATCAAAACCTTCAGGGTAAGGCACTCCCAGCTTTTTCATGGCCCTGATTTTTGCCGGAATTATATCGAGGTCGATATCTTTTTCGGCAAGCCATGGATACTTAGGCATGATGGATTGTTCGTTCATTTTTTGCGGATCCATGAAATGGTTGTAATGCCATGCTGCATTTTTATACATCGGCCCGCCAATAACTCCTGCCCTGGCCAGATCAGGACCTGTACGCCGGCTTCCCCACTGGAAGGGGTGGTCATATACAAATTCCCCGATTTTTGAATATTCGCCGTAGCGATCGGTTTCCCAGCGGAAAGGCCTTACCATTTGTGAATGGCAGTTGTAGCAGCCCTCCGAAACGTATAAATCGCGGCCTGCAAGTTCCAGCGGAGTGTAAGGTTTCACTGCTTCGATGGTGGGTACATTTGATTTGACAAAAGTCATAGGAATGATTTCAACTGCGCCGCCAATGGCAAGGACTATGAAAGCAATAACTGAAAATCTTACTGATCTGCGTTCGAGGAAGCGGTGCATACTCTCTTTCTTTGGATCGCGGGCACCCAGTTCAACGAGCACAGGGGCATAAGCTTCTTCCTGTGCCACCATCGATCCGGCTTTCATTGTTTTGGCAAGATTGAAAACCATCAGGAAGAATCCGATAAGGAACATGGTTCCCCCGATAATTCTGAAGGTGTACATTGGCAGTATCTGGGTCAGGGTTTCAAGGAAGTTCGGATAAGCAAGGAATCCTTCGGGCGTGTACTCGCGGAGCATGAGCCATTGAGTTATTGCCGACCAATACAGTGGAATGGCATAGATGAGAATCCCAAGCGTGGCAATCCAGAAATGTGCATTGGCCAGTTTCTCAGAGTAAAGTTTAGTCCTGAAAAGTTTTGGAACCATCCAGTAAAGCATACCGAAAACAATGCCGCCATTCCAGGCCATGCCGGCGATATGCACATGTGCTATGGTCCAGTCAGTGAAATGGGTGAGCTGGTTCACAAACTTGATCGACATCATAGGCCCTTCAAAGGTGGACATGCCATAGGCGGTTACTGCAACCACAAGGAATTTAAGTTCGGCTTTGTCGCGGACCTTGTCCCAGGCTCCCCTGAGTGTAAGCAGGCCGTTGATCATGCCGCCCCACGAGGGTGCAATAAGCATCACTGAAAAAGTTACTCCAAGTGCCTGTGCCCAATCCGGTAAAGCCTGGTATAACAGGTGATGCGGTCCCGCCCACATGTAAAGGAAAATGAGCGACCAGAAGTGTATGATACTTAGTTTATAGGAGTAAATCGGCCTTTCGGCGGCTTTGGGCAGGTAATAGTACATCAGTCCGAGGAAAGGTGTCGTAAGGAAAAATGCCACGGCATTATGACCGTACCACCATTGCACCACGGCATCCTGCGCCCCTGCATATAGCGAGTAGCTTTTGAACAATGAGATCGGCAATTCAAACGAATTGACAATATGCAGAATAGCAACTCCCACAAACGTGGCAATATACCACCAGATGGCAGCGTAAATATGCTGAACACGCCTGATGACTGTGGTTCCAATCATGTTCACACCAAAAGCTACCCATACCAGTGCAATCAAAATGTCAATCGGCCACTCGAGCTCGGCATACTCCTTACTCGTGGTAAAACCAAGCAGCAGGGTGACCGCTGCCAGGACAATGATCAGCTGCCAGCCCCAGAAATGGAACTTGCTCAGCAGGTCACTGAACATCCTGGTTTTCAGCAATCTTTGCATTGAATAGTAAACCCCGGCGAAAATCGCATTACCGACGAAAGCAAAAATGATAGCGTTGGTATGAACAGGCCTTACCCTTCCGAAAGTGGTGAATTCAAGGCCAAAATTAAATGCCGGGAAGCGCAGTTGCAATGCAATCACAATGCCTACAAGCACCCCGACAATGCCCCACACAAGGGTTGCCAGTATAAACAGTTTTACAGTTTTATTATCGTAAATTACTTTCTGGTCTTCCATATATACCTGATTTGTAGTTATTTGACTTCAGTAGTATCATTTTCTTTCTCTTCAGCAGGTTCATCATCAAAAAGCATCCTTATCGGAGGTGTTTTGTCGTCATCGAATTGCTTGTCCTTAACGGCCCAAATAAAAAGGACCAGGAACACAAGTGCTCCGAAAAGACTTACACCGATTAAAAGATAAAAGATGTTCATGAACGGATCAACCTATTTACCTGCTTTGGGTATCTTGCTGATTTGTAATATGATGTAGATGATCGTTAACCAAACCAGCCCGGTTACAAAGAAGTAGGAGAAAAGAAGCCAGTTTTGTGTACGGTCGTTTGTCGACCATAGAACGCTGCGGCTGGCCAACGGGTTTTCACCAAGCGGAGCAGCTACTTTTATCCCAGGAACCTCTGCAGTCGTCTTTTCAAAATCATCTCCCAACGTCACGACAAAGTTAGCCAGGCCATCTACATTTCCGGCCAGGCCTTCAGGTATTTCAAACCGGGCTTTGCCATCGGCATTGGTCATCGCTTTTCCGATATCGAGGAAACCAAATGCTTTTTTTACCTGGACGAAAACGCCGGTATTGGTAAGTTTTGAGTAAACGCCGGGAGCATTCTGCACTTCAGCAATAATATCGAGGGCGGTGCTGTCCTTGTTGATTACTGCTGTTAATTTCCCTTTGAGAAGTGCAGTTTCGATGAGTTTACCGGCATTGCGCGGATCAAATTTACGGATGTAGTTGATTACCTGCCACATCTGTGTTTCGCTCAAAGTAGGCTTGAAAGTGGGCATGGCACCACGGCCGATCATTAACTTGTAAAACATGCCGCCATCGGTATTTGCCTGCATTTTCTCCGAAGCCATGTCGGGAGGTGGTGGAACAAGCACAATGGCATTGTTCTTGCCCGGGTCGCCGTGGCACGATTTGCAGTTCTTTTCGTACACGGCTTTCCCTTCGCGGACTGTGGCATTATTGAATGGCAAAGGATTTACGACAGCCGCCTCGCTTTCGGGAACGGTCCATTCCTGACTATATCCCTCAAATGCGCCTATGATGATAAACAGGGAGGCTAAAACGTATTGTATCTGTTTCATAGTCAGTTATTTTTCTGATTCTTCAAGAAGATATTTCTTATCAATACCTTGTTTTTCGGCGTATTCCCAAATGGTAATCACAGGGAAAAGCTTTGCGAGCATTGTTATGATGATTGCCGATGCAAAAAACGGCAGCAGTGTGATCATAATCTCAGGACCGGTAGGGGAGTAGTGAATAAAGTTCTCAGGCACATTCTGAATCGGCAGATGCGGATGTTCCAGCGTCGGCACAACAATAATGAACCTCTTGAACCAGGACGCCACCAGTGTCACCAGGGCAATGAGAGTTAGTGGCAGAGGCCTTCTGAAGTATTTTAGGAGCGGAAGCACGATTGGCAGAATCACTCCGAATATTTGTACAAACCAGAAGAGCGTTGACCAGCGGCCGGTAAACAATTCGTGCAGATGGGCACCTTCTGCGAGTCTCATTTTATAACCCGGGACAAGAAATTCGTTGATGTTGAAATAAAAGTAAACAAGACACATGAGTACCAGCAGTTTACCCATCATGTCGAATGATTTATTGGTGAAATATTCGTCGAGGTCGTAGCGCAGCCGGTAAACATACATTACTAATATGACTGCTGCCGATCCCGCAACAAAGGCGCCGGTTACAAAGTAAGGGCCGAAGATCGTGCTGTCCCAGCCAGCCCTCAGGGTTGAAGCGAACAACCATGATGTTACGGTATGAATTGAAAGCCCCACGGGGATGATCAGCACAAGAAGAATTCTTACAGTATGGGCAACAATTTCAAACTGGCGGGCATTGCCTTTCCAGCCCAACGAAAGTATTGAATACAGCTTTTTCTGCAGTTTGGGTACATCGTCACCCAGCCTTTCGCGCAGCATGGCTACGTCGGGAATGAGCGGAATGTAAAACAGCAGTGCCGAGATGGTTACATAAGTCGTGATCACGGTTACGTCCCAAACGATGGGTGATGCAAACCTGCCGTGAAGGAAAATATTGAGAAACCTGTCGGGGCGCCCCATGTCCATTACAATGACCAGACCGGCAAGTGCAATGGCTGCAATGGCAACCGTTTCGGCAACACGCGAAATCGGCTGTCCCCATTCAAACTTCAACAGGTGCAGTATTGAACTGATCAGCAGGCCGATAAGGCTTACGGCAACAAAAAATACGAAGTTGCCGATATACATTCCCCAGGAGACATAATCGCGCATCCCGGTGATTCCCAGCCCGGTTCTTATCTGGTGTATCCATCCCCAAAGGCCTACAATGGTGAACATTGCCAGTATGAATATCCAGAACCGCGCCAGTTCATCCTTGATTTTCAGCGACCGCGTTAAATCGGAAAAAATCTTATCCAATTTCTCCCTGGATTCTTCAGGTGTTAATTTATTTGTCATAAGATGTCTGATTTATCGGTTTGTTATTCATGCTTCTGAATTTCGCCTTCAAACGGAAAAGCCCTGTTCTTGGGAGGCAGGTAGTAAACCCTGGGCTTGGTGCCAAGTTCTTTCATCAGCGTGTACCCGGCATTGTCCCTGATAAGTTTCGAAAAACTGGTGGTTTCCTTCGTGGTGCCGTTGGTGACAGCGTCTTCGTTTTGGTCGCCGAACCAGTAAACGCCATTCGGACAGGCGCTTACGCATGAAGGCATCTTCCCAACCCTGAGCAGGTCAGCGCTGAAGAGACATTTTGAGATTGTACCTTTTTTCTGCGGCACATTGGCTTCAATGTCGTAAGTTACATCTTTGTAATTTTCAGCATCGCGGGGCTCAAACCAGTTGAAAACACGTGCCGAATACGGGCAGGCGGCAATGCAGAAACGGCAACCAATACAGCGTTCATTGTCGATGAGAACGATGCCGTCGGAGCGTTTGAAAGTGGCATTCACCGGGCAAACTTTCGTGCAGGGAGGATTGTCGCAATGCATGCAGTTTTTGGGCATGTAATAAGGCGCTGTGTGTTCGGCATCCTGCATCTGCAGTGTGTTCATGTGATGCTGCTCAGGGCGCAGCTGGTGATGTGCCTGGCAGGCAGCCATGCATTTGCGGGCATTACGGCATTTTGAAAGGTCGATAACCATCACCCACGCGCGGTGAGGCAATCCTTCGCGGCCTCTTTTCTGATTCTCGGTGAGCGAAGGCATCTCGGCCGGTTTGAGCTTCGATTTCTCCACTTTCACCAGCTGTCCACCAGGAGTAAGCAAGGTGATGGTGTCGCCATCGGCTTCCAGCACTTTGCCTCCTGAACCGAATACCCTCTCAGGCATCGCAAGGCCAAGGCAGCCAAGTGCCATACCCGCCGTTTTCAGGAAATTCCTTCTTGTGTTTTGATTGTCCATAAATTGGTTGATCTGTTATTTGGTTCGACTTATAAATCAGGTGATTAGATCAGTATTCCATAAAGTTTATTCCCTTGTTTCCGAATTCACAATGAATCGTTTGTCAAGATCAAACTGGTAATAATCTCTCTCAAAAATAGAGAAGTTTTACATTATTTAACATTTGAATAACAAAAAGTCAGCTACATAATGTGAAATCAGTAAAAGTTACTGACCGTTTCTTAAATATAACAGATTAAAAGTTAATTCATTAACAAGTAATCAGGTAATTGAATACGAAAATCAATCCACGATTAATACCTGAAATTTATAATGATTCTAAAGTAATCAGGCCGATTATGACTTAGTCTCTAGAGAGATTGATAGTTTAAGTATCCTGTCTGATCTATCATGTGGATCAGCAACGGCAAAAAAACTGTCAGTTTGGTTTAGCAGTTGTTTTCATTCCGGCAATGGCAAGCAGCAAGCCAAGAGCTATGCTCAGCAAAGCGGCAAACAAAACCTGGAAATCGGCAGGCAGCAGGAAAGTGACGGTATGGGCAGGTATCCAGAAAAAAGGTATCGTTTTCTTAAAAACAAAATTCCATTGAACGTCCCAGTTGATACGGCTGAAAATTTGAGCAAAGGGGATAGGGCTGAGCAATCCTTTTAATGTGCCGCCGGTTTGCAGTATATGCATGTCGGTGATTTTGTGGAATGTCATCATAACCGGGGCATAGGTGATGTTCATGGCTGCCGAGATACAAAATGCCGCGAGCGCTTTTAGCCAGCATAAATCGCCTTTCATCGCGCTGACGGCGCCGTTCAACCCCAGGTATTCGGCAAAAACCGGTGTGCCTGTCGAAAATATTGCAAAAGCAGCCTTAATGGTGAGGCCAAGAAATCCCCATACCAGCGCCCTGGGCAGTATGCCGAATCCCGGTTCATTGTACCTGCCTTTCCTTATCCGCAGGGCAATCACTTCGCCAAGTGTGGCCAGCAAAGCAAACTTGATAAAACTCATGATCATCCCGTGCGCAGCGTTAAAACTGACGTATGCTGCATACACTTCACTAAAAAGAAAAAACGGAAGCAGCAGCAGGATGATTACTACAATGAAAACCAGGTCGTTGCGTTTCATGGTTACTTCAATTGATTGCGGCAAAGATAGAAGGTTAATAGAAAGAGAAATAATATAAATTTGTGGAACTGAATTAGATTAAATGAGAGCAGTTTTAGTATTCTTCCTGATTGGTATTTGCGTTTTCACAGAGGCTCAGATCGTGACACGCGTGACGTCTGATAGTCGAAATGATGATTCTGACAAGAACAAAAGCATTTCCGATTCAGCCTTCTATTCTCCTGATACCCGGAGACCTGACATTCCCTTTATTGATTATTCACCGGCAATGATCTATTTGTCAGAGAATGATTCCATTGAAGATCATGCTTATATCCGCCGGAATTTCACCGATCAGATGGTTTCGGTATGGTCGAAACCGGGCAGATATTACCCGGCCAGTAAGATTTACGGCCTGAGGATGAATGGTAAATTCTACCGCTCGGTGATGGTCAACCCGGTTGAATTTGTATTTGCCGAAAAGGCAGTATCAGGCAGGATGAGCCTTTACATCTACCCGAAAATTCCCCAGGCAAACGGATGGGTTGAGTGCTATTCGTCAGGAGGTTATACTAATAATATGATCATTGAAAACAGATCATTTAATAACAAGTTGTCTTTTGGTTACCTGGTAACCCTTGAACCTGAGGATAAGGCCTTTAAAGCTGCAAATGATCTTGATGTTTTTGCTGAGAAGTACCTGCTAAACCTGCCGGAAACATACAAAATGGCAGCGCCTTTCCTGAAAATGAAGAATTACCAGAACAAGAAAAGGATTTTGGCTGCTTCGATGCTGGCCGGGGCAATAGGTGCCGCGTTCATTGATTCGGATATCAAATGGGTTTTCCTGGCCGGATTTCCTGCCGCCGCCGTGCTCACATTTTTAAACCGTAAACATATTCCGGGATGGGAGGATATGGTGAAGATTGTAAGCAGTTACAATAGGGAAAGTGGGGGGAGA
>DAONEL010000044.1:17849-19769 GCA_035403045.1 Bacteroidales bacterium | reverse complement strand
TCACCGCCGCCAATGTAAGTCTTTTCACCTTCGAACCGGCGGATCAGGTCAGCGATCCACTTAAAGCCTGTGAGGCAGTCGTACGATTCAATGCCTGCTTTTTTGGCGATGTCACCCATCAGTTCTGAGGTCACTATGGTCTTCACAATGAACTCCTTGCCGGTGAGTTTGCCTTTTGCCTGCCATTGTTTTACCAGGTAATAGGTGAGCAGGCAGGCGGTTTGGTTGCCGTTGAGCAGGACGAATTTGCCGTCGAGGTCCTTTAGTCCCACACCAATGCGGTCAGCATCGGGGTCGGTAGCCAGTATGAGTTCAGCATCTATTTTTTCAGCCAATGCCAGCGCCATTTGCATGGCCGATTTTTCTTCAGGGTTTGGCGAGATGAGCGTGGGGAAGTTTCCGTCGGCAATGGCCTGTTCTTCAACGATATGCAGATTTTCAAATCCGAACTTCATGAGCGCCTGCGGTATCATGGTGATGCCGGTGCCGTGCAGCGGGGTATAAACGATGCTGAGATCGCTTTGTTTTTCAATTACTTCGGGCGCCAGGCTGTAGTTGATCATGGCTTCGAGGTAGGCGGTGTCGATAAATTCGCCAATGCAGTCGATGATGGTAGCATCGCCGGTAAACAGCACCTCATCAATTGAAGTGATTTTTTGCACTTCGGCAATCACGTTGTTATCGTGCGGCGGAATGAGCTGTGCGCCGTCGTTCCAGTACACCTTGTAGCCGTTGTATTCTTTAGGGTTATGCGATGCTGTGATCACTATACCGCTGTGGCAGTGCAAGTAACGCACGGCAAATGATAACTCGGGTGTCGGGCGCAGGTCTTCGAACAGGAACACGTGTATGCCGTTGGCCGAAAGCACGTCGGCGGCTACGCGGGCAAACGAGCTGCTGTTGTTGCGTGAATCGTGCGCAATGGCCACCCTGAGTTCATCGCCCTGGTTGTAAACTTTTTTCAGGTAGTTGGCCAGGCCCTGTGTCGCCATCCCGACGGTGTAGCGGTTCATCCGGTTGGTGCCGGCGCCCATGATGCCTCTCAGCCCGCCGGTACCAAACTCCAGGTCGCAGTAAAAACTTTCGGTCAGTTCATTCGGATCGTTTTCTATCATGTAATTGATGCGATCACGGGTTTCGTCGTCAATATTGCTTTGCAGCCAAACGTTTGCACGTTCAAGTATCTTTGGGTCAATGCTTTGTGAAGTCATGGTGAGAGAAATGGTTAATGGTTATCGGTTAATGCCTGCCTGCCTGGCGCGGGCCTGCAGGTGGCAGGCAGGGCTGATGGTTAATGGTTACATGTTAATGGGAAATGGTGAATTATTAATGGCTAATAGCTAATGGCTAATAGCTAATAGCTAATGGCTAATGGCTAATAGTTTACAGCCCGCCATCATTATTTCTTTAGTAAATTATTTAGTTAATGTTTAAGTGTTTTGATGCAAATGTACATAAGAATTTCTCCCGGCAAATCTGTATATAACCGGAAATGTGAACAGGTGACAATTTTTACTTCAGTTTTCAGCTTCCTTGGTTTTCCATTGTTTCAAGCCTTGCTATACATGCCTTGAGGCTGTCGCGCCAGTAAGGGATTTCAAGGCTGAAAGTTTGTCGGATCTTGGCTTTGCTCAGCACACTGTATGCAGGACGTGGTGCTGGCAACGGGTATTCTTCGGTGCTTATCGGGCTCACGGCACAGTCAATTCCTGAAAGCCTGACGATCTCCCAGGCAAAATCATACCAGCTGGCTACCCCTTCGTTGGAATAGTGAAATATATCACAGTCGTGGCGTTTGTACTGAGGTATGATATCCAGGAGGGTTTTTGCAAGGTCGGCTGCATAGGTCGGACTGCCAATCTGGTCGCTTACAATGCGGAGTTCGCCGCGTTCGAGGCCGTATTTACGCATCGTTTTCAC
>DAONEL010000044.1:0-17749 GCA_035403045.1 Bacteroidales bacterium | reverse complement strand
GCGCCCATGTCCACGCGGTTTTCAATTACACGAATATTGCCCTCAAGATCATACACTGGTAAACCGGAAGTATCGGGATCGCCGGCATTGATGCAAGGGCTGTTGAAAGCGAGGTGAAAGTCGGACGAATCGATGAAGGAAGGGTTTGCGTTGACCAGATTACCGATACCCGCGAGATTAGTCCAACTGAAAGAGCCAACGAGCGTGTAGTTAATAAAGCAGAGTTCAGGATAATATGAAAAAAGATCGTCCTGGACATCATCATCAAAATTGCTCGATAGAATACTATTATGTAAATAAAGTCTTTTGGTAAATATTCCTCCTCCTTTACCTCTTTGGGTATAAGAATTGCCTTGATAATTGTAGGTAAATCCAGGTGTATGATTATTTACAATGGTTGAATTTTTAATTTCAATATTTCCAGGACTTGCAATTCCGCCTCCAGACCCCGGATTCCCAACATCTATAGATCCGGTATCCATATTATAGACAGCACTTGCCTGTCCAGATGTATTGCTACATACTATGCAATTCACTAATACAATATTTGCATTGGTGCTGTTGAATATTCCACCACCATTACCGCCATCCCCTCCATAACCATCTCCACTCCAGCATTGTCCGCCTCCACCGGCTTGGTTGCTATAAATTATGCAATCCAATAATGTTGCTACATAGTAATTTGCAATACCTGCACCTGACCCTCCACAGAAGTTAATGCAAGTTGCAGATGGCTCTAATTGATTATCTTTTATTTGCATTGAATAACCTCCAATGCCGGTTTCATTATATCTGAAAATACAATGATCGCAGGTAAGAAAACCGTTGTTGTATATGCCACCGCCGTCTCCACCAGGACTATTGCCGATATACATTCCAACGATTCCGGAAGCAGAGGTATTATTTGATATAATGCAATTTTTAATTTTGACATTACAGCTAGTATCACTGATACACAATCCACCCCCATGTTGAGGAAATACTCCTAACTGTACAGGTGCTTGTCCATTTGCGATAATAAGATTTTCAAGCTGAACATCACCACAATTAGCAAACTGAAATATTCTGAACTCTGGTGTTCCGTATGCCGGATCTCGCCGAACTACTGTTTTATCTACATTTCCTTTGATATATAGAGACTTATGTATTAATAATTGATCACTAACCAATGTTACTGTGTCAACTCCTGGTGCAAAACAGATGGTGTCACCCGGATTTGCGGTCTCTATCCTATTTCTCAATGAATAATTTCCACTGTCATCACCATTCATCACAAAATGCTTCGTTGCCAAAACCGACGAATTGGTAATAACCAATGAGAATAAAGCCAAAAGAGCTATGCTGATCTTCATAATAGATAGGTTGAATTCGGAATGCTAATAATTTTGACTTAGAACAAAGATAGCAAATCAACTCCCGAATTCAACAGGAATTCAAATAAATATTAGTCTGCCTGCAGGAATCGCCGGTTTTTGGAATTTGATATCAGCTACCGATGATAAAAACAGCCGGTTTTTTCTGAATATCAGGCACTTTCTTTTTCCAATGGCTTACCGGCATCGTGGTAATAAATTCGTCGGGCAATGTGAGGCTGGTGGCAATGCAAAGCCTTGTTTCGGGTGCACAGGCAGTCACAATGGTTTCGAGCATGGAAAGGTTGCGGTAAGGCGTTTCGATAAAGATCTGCGAATACCCTGTGAGCCTGGCTTCTCTTTCAAGCTTTTTCAGCGACTTTGTGCGTTCATGCGGTTTCACCGGCAGGTAACCGTGAAAGGTGAACTGCTGCCCGTTAAATCCTGATGCCATAAGTGCCAGCATGAGCGACGACGGCCCGGTGAGTGGTACAACCCTTATGCCTTTCCGGTGGGCCAGCGCCACAATTTTATGTCCCGGATCGGCAATGCAGGGCAATCCCGCTTCGCTCATCAATCCTACGCCTTTGCCTTCCTGTGTTGGTTCCAGGTAGTTGCTGATCTCCTCATCGGCCGTATGCTCGTTGAGGACGAAAAAGAAAGTGTCGTCGATCTTTCCTTTGTAACCGGCTTTTTTCAGAAACCGCCTTGCAGTCCTCAGTTCTTCAACGATGAAGTGATCTAATGTATTCAGGATGTGTCTGTTGAGCGGTGGCAGGCAATCATCCACAGCGGCATCACCCAGCGGAGAAGGGAAGAGGTACAGGTTGCCTTTTGAGACTTGTTCCGCCATTTTACTGCCAGGGTAATTTTGCTAAATCAACATTTCCACCTGAGAGGATAATGCCAATCCGTTTTCCGGAATAGCGCGCCTTATTCTTGAGCAGCGCTGCAAGCGGTGTGGCGGCTGATGGTTCAATGATCAGTTTCATCCTTTCCCAAACCAGTTTCATGGCTTCCGCGATGTTGAAGTCACTAACGGTATGTATATCAGTCACATACTTCTTGATGATGGGAAATGTAAGCGTGCCCAGCGATGTGCGAAGCCCGTCGGCAATGGTCTCTGGATTCACCGAAGGGACAAATTCGCCTTTGTAAAACGACTGGTAAGCATCGTCGGCGCCTGCCGGTTCGCCTGCAATCACCTTCGTTCCCGGTGAGAAATAAAATGCTGATAACGAGGTGCCGCTAAGCAACCCGCCACCGCCAACCGGGGCAAAAATATAATCCAGAGGGCCGGCATCTTCTATGAGTTCGAGGGCTGCGGTTGCCTGCCCGGCAATGATTCGCAGGTCGTTATAGGGATGAATCTCGGTGGCGAACGTTTGAGCGAGCACCTGGTTGAGGGTCTCTTCGCGCGCTGCCAGCGTGGGTTCGCAAAAGGTGATGCGGCCGCCGTATGATTGCACTGCCGCAATTTTTACCTTTGAAGAATTACCCGGCATAACTATGAATGCAGGAATTCCGCGGTTGCGTGCCGCCATGGAAAGGGCTGCGGCATGGTTCCCCGACGAATGCGTAGCAACGCCTCGCTTCATATCGTCGGCGGGCAGGCTCATCACCGCATTGGTGGCGCCACGGGCTTTGAAGGCTCCTGCTTTCTGCAGATTTTCACATTTGAAGTAAATCTCAGCACCGATCATCTGATCGATTGATTTCGAGGTGATTACCGGTGTACGGTGAATGAACGGTTCAATCCGTTCTGCTGCCGCCAAGATATCTTCTTTGACAGGAGCAATAATAGTTGCTGACACTTTATTTCCTGGTTTTTAATTTTCGGGCAATGGCATCGGTAGCCCGGTCGAGTAAATCGTAAGTAAGTTCAAAGTCACTTTCGTCGCCGTAATATGGGTCGGGAACAATAGCATTGGAGCCGTAGTCTGTGGCATTCATGATAAAATCAACCTTCTGCCGGTCGGCATCCGTTCGGGCATAACGCATCACATTTCTGAAATGGGTCTGATCCATCACCAGGATATGGTCGAAGTGGTCGAAATCCTGTTGCCTGAACAACCGCATCGTGTGACTCGAAATGTCAATTCCGTTCCTCTTCATGATCTTCACAGCCCTGTAGTCGGGATTGTCGCCAAGGTGGAAGGATTCAAATCCGCAGGAATCGACAACCGCATTTAACCCGTTATCCTGAATTTTCTTCTGCATCAGCCCTTCTGCCATTGGCGAGCGGCAGATATTGCCTGTACATACCATCAGGATTTTTGTCATCGCGGGATTTTTAGGTGTTCTGATTAGTCAGGCTTCCTGCCTGAGGCAGACTGAATGTTTGATTTATGCAAAAGTAGTATCAATTCAGGAGTTTTACTAAAAGTTTGAAAACCCGTTGAATTCAAATTCAGTTTTGCCCGGACTGTTACTTTTAGCTATAAAAAAAGCTCCCTGATTTTGGGAGCTTTCTTCATAAGATTTTATGAATCAGAATTTTATCCGTTTTTCAATTTCTTCAACATACAGCCTGAACTGTTTGTCGGTTTCAATCAGGTTGTTGACTGTGCGGCATGCGTGAAGAACGGTGGCGTGATCCTTGTTTCCGCAAACCAGCCCGATGGCTGCCAGTGACGATTTGGTGTGCTTTTTTGAGAAGTACATGGCCAGTTGGCGTGCCTGCACTATATCACGTTTGCGGGTTTTTGAGTTGATTGAATCAACCGGGATGCCGAAATAATCGCAAACTATTTTCTGGATGAAGTCGATAGAGATTTCACGGGCGGTGTTCTTTACGAACTTGTCGATCATCTGCTTGGCCAGCTCAATGGTGATCGACTTTTTGTTGAGCGACGACTGAGCCATGAGCGAGATGAGTGCTCCTTCGAGTTCCCTTACGTTGGTTGTGATGCTATAAGCAAGGTATTCGAGCACGTCTTCGGGCATTTCAATGCCATCCTTGTAGATTCTTTTTTTAAGGATGGCAATACGTGTTTCGAGGTCGGGAACCTGCAGGTCTGCGGCGAGGCCCCATTTGAAGCGCGATAATAACCTGGGCTCCAATCCTTTGAGTTCAACAGGTGCTTTGTCGCTGGTTATTACAAGCTGTTTGCCTTTCTGGTGCAGGTGGTTGAAAATGTGGAAGAAAACGTCCTGAGTTTTTTCCTTTCCTGAAAGCCATTGTATATCATCGATGATCAGTACGTCGATCATCTGGTAAAAATGGAGGAAATCGTTCTGATTGTTATTCCTTACCGCGTCAACAAACTGTTGTATAAACTGTTCGGTTGCGACATAAAGGACGGTTTTTTCAGGGAAGCTGTTTTTTACCTGCAGCCCAATGGCATGGGAGAGGTGTGTTTTGCCCAACCCGACTGCACTATAGATAAAGAGTGGGTTAAAGGCGGTTTTGCCAGGATTGCAGGCAACGGCATATCCGGCCGAGCGGGCAAGACGGTTGCAGTCGCCTTCGATGAAATTGTCGAACGAGTACGATTCATTCAACTGCGAATGCACCTGGATTTTCTTTAACCCGGGGATGATAAAAGGATTGGGTATTTCTTTTGCGTTTCCGCTTTTCAGGTCAATTGGCATGGCTACAGCTGGATTATTCGTAGCTTTCCGGTTGCTGGCCGGCATTTTAATGGTGTAAGGATCATTGGCATACGACCCTTCCATCACAATGCTGTATTCGAGTCGGCCGGTAGGTCCCAGTTCATTGCGGATAGTTTTCTTGAGCAGGGTAATATAATGTTCTTCGAGCCATTCGTAAAAAAACTGGCTTGGCACCTG
Source organism: Bacteroidales bacterium (assembly GCA_035403045.1). GTDB lineage: Bacteria > Bacteroidota > Bacteroidia > Bacteroidales > UBA4417 > UBA4417. The sequence goes on along the minus strand of DAONEL010000044.1, from coordinate 12,605 downwards.
TATGGTGAGTATGTTGTTTTCGAGTTTTATCGGTTTTATTGGTGCAAACCATGTTTTGAAACTTTGATAATTCAGGTTATCCCTGATAACTTTCAGACAGTTTTCCCAAACTTCGCTGTACAATTCTTTCATTACTGATGTTAAGTTACTCGGTTTACTGGATTTTTGGCTCCTTGGTTATTAGCCTAAAAATCAATGTGCTGAAATCAAGAAATAAAAGCTTACGAGATATTGTTTTTCAGTGTTCAAAAATCAACCGTTTAAAGTGAAAAAAAAAAAAATATCAATCTTGATTTTTAAGAATTTTCTCCGTATATGGGAGAATACCCAAAATGGTAAAGGAGTTGGCAAGTAAAAGAGCTAGATTGTCTTTAAGTGGTTAACGCTTAGGCCATTTTGCCTCTCAAATCTAACAAGAACCCTGTTAACATCGTTGCGCCGGATGGCAAATTCGACAACACAAGTCATGCCAAAGTCGGTCGAAATTACCGTAGTACCTTCATCTTTCAGGATTTTCATCACTTCATTCATTCGTTCGTAAGGATATTCCACCCTGTAAACCTCACACACGGTGCGGGTTACTACCGGCGCCCCGGAAATGGCTTCTTTGGCTGCAGTCCGGTACGCATTGATAAGCCCCGGAACGCCCAGTTTCACACCGCCGTAATACCTGATTACCACGATCAGGATGTTGGTAAGGTCGGCTGACTGTATGGCTCCGTATATCGGCCGGCCTGCGGTGCCTGATGGTTCCCCGTCGTCATTGGCACGCCAGGCTGATTTTTCGCTGCCCAGCACAAAGGCATAACAATGATGCGTAGCATCGTAGTATTTTTTTCTGAGAATTTCGAGCTGATCTTTCACTTCGGTCTCACTGGTCACAGGAATCGCGTAACTGATGAACCTGCTTCCTTTGTCGCGAAAGAGCCCTTCGGCAATTTTTTCGATGGTCCGGTACTGATCGTCGAAGAGCATGAGTAATGATGAGATGCGGAGATTAGTTTCACAAATATAGTGATTACCGGATGCTATGTGCGGCAAATGACCCATATTTCCGGTATTTAGAATGAATTTATAGTATGAAGGTTTCCAGAGGGTTATACATTGGAGTTGCCGGTGTTATTATCTTTTTCGGCGGCGTTTGTGATATTTGAGTACGTTTGAACTCAATTTCCGGTATTATTTCACACCGACCCGCCCAATGAACAATCACCTTGGAGAATTTGCCGCGCTGCTTACCACTGTTTTCTGGACAATTACCGCCCTTTCGTTCGAAACAGCGAGCCGGCGTATCGGTTCTTTAAACCTTAACCTGCTGAGGCTTTCGGTGGCAACCATTTTGCTGGCAGTATTTTCATATTTCCACAGGGGATTATTCTTTCCTGTAGATGCGAGCATTCATAACTGGTTCTGGCTCATACTTTCGGGAATTGTAGGATTTGTGATCGGTGATTTCCTGCTTTTTCAGGCATTTATAGTAATTGGAGCCCGTATTGCCATGTTGCTGATGACCCTGGCGCCTCCTGCAGCCGCACTTGCAAGCTGGCTTATTCTCGGAGAAAATATGTCACTTATGTCGCTGGGTGGAATGCTGCTGACCATTGCCGGCATTGCCCTGGTCATTTTTGTCCGTAATCCTGATTCGTCAGAAAAGAGCAGAACAGCTAAACTTGCACACCCGCTCAAAGGGGTATTGCTGGCATTGGGTGCGGCAGTAGGGCAGGGTGTAGGCCTGGTACTCAGTAAGCTGGGTATGGGAAGCTACGATCCATTTGCAGCATCGCAAATCAGGGTTTTGGCCGGCGTAGCCGGTTTTGCAATGGTTTTTACCTTCTTTCGAAAATGGAATGGTTTGCCAGCGGTTATTAAAGACAGGAAAGCAATGAAGTGGCTGATCGTAGGGTCAATATTCGGGCCGTTTTTAGGAGTTTCCTTCTCGTTGATGGCAGTTCAGCATACAAAAGCCGGCATCGCCCAAACCATCATGTCGCTGGTGCCGGTGCTGATCATTCCGCCATCGCTCCTTATTAATAAAGAAAAGCCAAAAGTGCGCGAGATCATCGGTGCGCTGATAGCAGTTGCCGGGGTGACAGTATTCTTTCTGTAATCACTTTTGTGCATCGCACAAAGTCCGCAGGTAACCGCTAATCCTGTTGTATTCTGCATCCGACAGTTGTTTGCGGTCGAAACTGTCAAGTAATGTATTATCTGCTTTTTCAACTTTCGGGTACCAATCGCCGGGGCTGGAAAGATCATTGTCCTTCCTTATTATAATATGCAGATGAAGGTGATCAACGGTTTGTCCTGCTGACTTGCCATCCTGCAACGACCAGTCGAAGCCGTTTCCGCCAAAGGCTTTCATGAGCAATGTTGTAACCTGCCTTGAAAACAGGAACAGCCCGGAAATTTCTCCGGCCGTCAGATCCAACAGGCTCCTGGCATGGCGGCGAGGCACAACAAGCGAATGACCCGGCAATACCGGCGCAATATTATAAACAGCCAGGAACTGGTCGTTGCTCATAAATGATTTAGTAGCAAGATCGGTCCTGCAAAACGGGCAATTACCTGAAAATGAGGCAGTCACTGTCATTTCCCGAATGTGCCGAACAGCCTGGCAAAGAATCGGTGGAAGCTATGAAATGAGTCGACCGGCTCGGCATACATAAGCAGGCATTTTCCACTGACCAGGTTAATGTCTGAATTGCTGAATGCTTTCAGAACTTCATCGTTTTCAGCGCCTTGCTGGAGCCATATTTGCCTGATGCCGTGATTTACAGCGTCGGTAATGAGGCCTTTGGATACAGCCGGCGGTGTACAAATCACAAGTCCGCTCACCTCAGGTGGTAGTTTATCCACGCTGCTGTAACATGGCTCGCCATCAAAATCCTGCATATTGGGATTGACGGGGATGACTTTTCGGCCTCTTTTTTTCAGTGTTGTAAACAGGTAGCTGCCGAACTTCTTTTTGTCGCGCGACACGCCTGCCACAGCCCATACCGGTTGCGACAGGAACTCGTTAATTGCTGGTAATGAACTCATTTTGGCGGTTATTCAAATACGATTTTCATTTCAACTCTGCGGTTATGCTGGCGGCCTTCAGGCGTGCTGTTGGTATCGACCGGCTTGTTGGGACCGAACCATTCCGTGCGGATACGGGAAGATTCAACACCCCTGTCCTGCAGGAATTTGCTCACAGCCAGCGTCCTGTTTTTTGAGAGCGCCATGTTCGTTTCGGCTTTGCCCACATTGTCAGTGTGCCCGGCCAGAGAGAGTTTCCACTCAGGATGTTTCACAAGAAGCCTGGCAAGTTCGTTGAGCGAGGCGTATGATACCTTGCTGATGATTGATTTGCCGGTTTCGAATTCGAGGTTTGCAAAAGCAGTATTGATGATTTCCTGTTCTTCCTTCTTTATTTCGGGGCAACCATTGTTTTGGGCTACTCCGGGGATTGTCGGGCAGATGTCATACTTATCAGAGATACCGTCGCCATCGGTGTCGGGGCAGCCACGGAATACTGCCGTGCCGGCAATGGTCGGGCATTCGTCATCTTTATCAGGAATACCGTCTTCATCTGTATCAACATAGGGGCATCCATGGTTTTCAATGGAGCCTTTTATGCCCGGGCATTGGTCGTCTTCATCCTTCACGCCATCGTCATCGCTGTCAATAAAGGGGCATCCGCGGTTTTCACGGGTACCGAAAACTGTCGGGCAGTTGTCTTCGCGGTCTATTATGCCGTCGCCATCCTGATCGGGGCAACCTTTAAGCTCGGGCAAGCCGGCATTGAAGGGGCAGTCGTCTTTCGAGTCAATAATTCCGTCGCCATCGCTGTCGGGACAGCCGTTAAACTGCGGCAGGCCTTTTACATCGGGACAATCGTCCTTACTGTCGGTTATTCCGTCACCGTCGCGATCGGGGCAGCCATTAAGTTCTTTTAACCCGGCTTCATTCGGGCATTGATCTTCAGCATCAGTTACCCCATCGAGGTCGGCATCAGGACAACCGGAGAGCTCCACAACGCCGGCAAGATCAGGACACTTGTCCTTGCGGTCAGAAACCTTGTCCTGGTCACGGTCTCGAACTTTTCTGTAAGGGATCGGGAATTTGAACAGGAAATATCCGTTCGTTCCGGTCATATCCTTTTTCCCGGCAACCAGGCTCATGATATTGTTGGAACCAAACCACAAAGGGCCGAAACGCAGCGCTGCACCCACACTGGTTTGTTTGTAACTGTTGTACTGAAAAGGTATTGAGATGCCGAAATATTTTCCTTCGTAACGGGGGATAAAGTTCCAGCTGCTTAAGTAGTGTACCTTGTTCACATCTTCAGAACCACGGTTCAGGGCGAGGTAAGGGGTGAAGTTCAGGTAAAATCCTTTGGCAACGCGCACATCAGCCTGCAGGCTGATAGCCGTTGGAAGGTTCATTTTGTACATATCCGAAAGCGAATTGTCAAAGGTGAATTTCAGGGAATCTTTCAGCGTAGTCATAAAACCTTCATAACCAGCGCCGAACTCCTGGTCCTGGTAATTCCAGTCGGCAATATCGGCTGTGAAGTCATTGCTCAGCGGACCTCTTTTATATTTTACACTGCCGATGTCGAGCACTGAAAAACCGATTCTCAGAAGGTACTTGTTCTGGTCGTTCCGCCACAGGTTGGTCTCTCCATCCAGGTCGTATTTGTGACTTTCCCATGATGGGCGGTATTCGTAAACAAATCCCAGGTCAAACCCAAGGGAAGGATTAGCGGCAAATTTGTAATTCAGCTTTTCAACTGAAAAGTCTTCATTGTCGAAAATTACATCGATATTATCAGAGGCTCCATAGTTGACCTTTGAGTGAAAGATCGAGACCGAATCACGCTCCAGGAAGTTGTAATTCAGCTCTTTGGCGAAACCATACACTGAGCCGATCCCTTGCAGAAACTTAATTGTAGCTCCCGCCTTCAGGAAATGTTCGCCTTTGTCAAAAAGCACCCGCGAATAGGTGAATCCGACTTCAGACCAAAGATTGGCCTGCATGCTGGCATTGGCATCAATGAGATTCTGTCTCAGGTAGTCACTGTAATCGTTGCTTTCATAAATGATTTTAGCCAGAGCAGGGCTCACATTGTCAACATTGATAATCCCTCTCGTGCCAAATGTTAATCCAAATGCTGCTTTATCAGAAACATTCAGCATGAAGCTCAGGCCTTCCAGTTGTATATTCCCAATGAGGCTTCGATCTTCGGTTGTGGTGTTTTCGTGCAAATAGTTGTTTTTGAGATCCTCGTTATCCTGAGGGTCAAGTTTCGAAGGATGCATGAAGTAATAAGGATCTATTCCGAGGTAATTGTTGTTGAAAGTGCTTTCAAATCCAAACATCGTCATGTCGAATTTGTATCGGCTATCCGCTATTGAAGCCGGCTGCAGGTATATTCCCGTAACACCTGCGTAATTGCTCGTTGCAAAAGGAAGGTAATGTTGTGAATAACTGGTTAGGTAACCTGTGAGAAGGCAGGCAAGTATCAGTGTGAGTTTTTTCATAAGATTGAGAATCTGGTTGGTCAAATATACGCAAAGCTAGTCCTTGCTTTCGTAATGCAGTGAAAAAAATATTTTTATTGTTTAAATATTTGTCAATAAATTGCGGCCTGGGTTGGCAATCCGTTAAAACATCGTGACTGCTGATACGTTTAAACAGTAATTAAACAGTGTTTCATCAAGAATTTTATTCATGAAAGCATTCATTTCGCTCTTTTTTTCAGTCATCATTACAATTACAGCCTGTGCACAGGTTCAAACGGACTGGCGCAGTGGTGGCGAAAATATTTTCTCGTGGGGAAATGCCGGTGATCCAGGCCTAAAGGCTGATAATGTAGTGCGGTTTTCTGCTTTTCTTAATCAGCAACTGCAATACCATGTTGACTTTGGAGATCATGCCGGCGTATATACCGGCCTGGGGATCAGGAATATAGGTTTTATTCACCAGTTTGGTGATACCCTTAAGATTAAACAACGAGTTTATGCCCTGGGAGTGCCGCTGGCCTTCAAAATCGGCAACATGGCCAAAGGCCTTTATCTTGCTTTCGGACCCGAAATAGAATTGTTCTTCCATTTCAAAGAAAAAACTTTCCTGCACGGACAGAAATTTAAAGACAGCGAATGGTTCAGCAGCCGCACTGATCTTATACACCCGTCACTGTTTGCCGAATTAGGGCTCGGGCATGGAATATACCTTCGCTACCGTTACTATCTCACCGACTTTCTCAGGAAAAAGGATGTGGTTTTTCCCGGTAATATTCAAATACCTTACAATAATAGCCCTAGCCAGCTTATGTATATTTCGATAGGTACGATGATATCGAAGAAGAAGGTGAAACAAAGTCTGCCGGAGATCAGGAATACAAGCAATACTATGGCTTCAGGCGATTTAATTTCCGGTATAAAGTCTCTCTGATGACGATTTTTATTGACAGCAACCGTGGTACCACTGTCGGAGAGTTATTGGAAACACTCCGGTTAATGCTGCTTCCCGTGCATGGGAAAGAGGAGTCAACAGCATTGATATACAGGTTGCTGGAATATTTTCTGAAACTAAATCATGCCGGCGTCATTCTTGAACGAAAACATGTGGTTGGCGTTCGCAAGCAGGTTGCCATAATCAAAGCTGCCAGGAAACTTGTTGAGAATATGCCGCTTCAGTATGTTACAGGTGAAGCCTATTTTGGCGGGTTAACGCTGAATGTCAACCGGTTTACGCTTATTCCACGTCCCGAAACCGAGGAAATGACTATGATGGTCATGAACCTTCTCAAGAACAAACCACCCCGGCGAATTATTGATATCGGGACCGGAAGTGGCTGTATTGCCATAACACTGAAGAAGCAATTCGCTGATAGCCAGACGTATGCCATTGATATTTCGAAAAACGCACTTAAACTTGCCGGGATGAATGCTGAGCATAATAATACCCGCGTTGAGTTTTTCTGCGGCGATATCCTCGATGTGTCGTCTTTGCCTGCAATGCCTGCTTTTGACCTCATTATAAGCAACCCGCCGTACGTAAGGAATTCAGAAAAGATTGATATGAAGCCGAATGTACTGAATTTTGAGCCCCATAAGGCATTATTTGTTCCTGACCGTATTCCGTTGAAGTTTTACAGGGCAATCGGGAAATTTGCCAGGCAAAACCTGGCGCCCGGGGGCATGCTCGTATTCGAAGTGAATGAAAGGCTGGGGCAGGAAACGGCGGCGCTGCTGAGGTCACAGGGATTTGTGAATACCGATGTCAGGCGCGATTTCAGGGGTAAGGAAAGGTTTGTTATTGCACAATAACATTCTGTGGCAATTATCGTTAAATTGCTAACAGTTTCCACTGTAAATTTTGTGATTAATTAATTCGCCTTACATTTGGCTTCTGAAATCCTCAAAAAAACAATAAAAAAATGACAGAAGTTATTCGCAAAACCTTACGCGACTCAAAAACAGCGCGTTGGACGGCCCTCGGAGTTGTAGCATTCACCATGCTATGCGGTTATTACCTCGCCGATGTCATGGCTCCACTCAAGCCTTTGCTCGAAAGCCAGAAAGGCTGGTCAAGTACAGAATATGGTTTCTTTACCAGCGCTTACGGCTGGTTCAATGTCTTTTTGCTGATGCTGATCCTTGGCGGGATCATCCTCGACAAAATGGGTGTGAGGTTTACCGGCCTTATGGCAGCCAGCATCATGGTGGCAGGTACAGCTGTAAAGTATTGGGCTATTTCAACCAACTCATTAGAGGGAGTAATGCTTTTTGGATGGAAAGCGCAGGTAATGGTTGCCGCACTCGGGTATGCAACTTTTGGCGTTGGTGTTGAAATTGCAGGTATCACGGTATCAAAAATCATCGTGAAATGGTTCAAGGGAAAGGAGATGGCGCTGGCCATGGGCCTCGAAATGGCCACGGCACGTATGGGAACGGCTCTGGCGCTTTCAACCTCAGCTCCTATTGCCGAAGCAATGAAGGATGTATCGGTTCCTATCCTTATCTGCCTCATTATGCTTTGTATCGGCCTGGTTTCATTCTTCCTGTACACATTCATGGACAAGAAACTTGACGCCTCAATAGCTGCTGATAATGAAGGCAAAGAAGTTGAGCCTGAAGAAGAATTCAAGCTGTCGGATATCAAATTCATCTTTACCAATAAAGGATGGTGGTACATTGCAATCCTGTGTGTGCTTTTCTATTCAGCAGTTTTCCCATTCCTGAAATATGCTTCAGACCTGATGGTCAATAAGTTTGGCGTTAAGGAATCACTGGCAGGATTAATTCCCAGCCTACTTCCTTTCGGAACGATGATCCTCACACCTACTTTTGGCAACCTTTACGACAGAAAAGGAAAAGGAGCTACCATTATGATTCTGGGAGCTGTTCTGCTCATTTTTGTTCATGCTATGTTTGCCATTCCTATTTTCAACAATTATCTTTTCGCTATTTTCCTGGTAATTGTCTTAGGAATAGGGTTTTCGCTGGTTCCTTCAGCCATGTGGCCTTCAGTACCCAAAATCATCCCCGAAAAACAACTCGGAACAGCTTATGCGATGATCTTCTGGGTTCAGAACTGGGGACTGATGGGCATTCCCGCCCTCATCGGTTGGGTGCTTGATAAATATTGTATCATCGGTACCAAAGTTGATGGCACACCGGCTTATAATTACACCATTCCAATGATCATCTTCATGTCCCTTGGCATACTAGCACTTATTTTTGCTTTCCTCCTCAAAGCCGAAGACCGCAAAAAAGGCTATGGCCTGGAATTGCCGAATATCAAACAGTGATAATTCACTTTCCAAATGATTAATACATCCGGGCGGGAACATTTCTTCCGCCCGGACGTTTTTTATCATGACATTTCGTTGTTTAAGCTTCAAAAAGTACCTTTGCAATTACCAACATTAATACAATGAAAACTAAAACTCTGTTACTCTTAGCGTTAGTAATGTTAACGCAAATTGCCCTGCCTGCCGGAAATGCGGGAGCTGAAAAATCAAAAAAAACAAAAGGTCCCAAAAATATCATCCTTATGATTGGTGACGGTATGGGTGCGGCTCAGTTGTACGCCGGTATTACCGCCCTTCGCGACAATACCAATATTTACCGTTGCCCGGTTTCTGGATTTGTGAAAACATTGTCAGCCGATGAATATATAACCGATTCGGCTGCCGGAGCAACAGCTTATTCAACCGGTTATAAAACCAATAACGGCTATCTGGGCGTTACACCCGATGGCGCGCCGAAGAAAACAATCCTTGAAATGGCTGAGACCAAAGGGCTCTCGACCGGCCTGGTAGTAACTGCGGCTATCACTCATGCCACACCTGCTGCATTTTATGCCCACCTGAATGTTCGCGATAATTATGAAGAAATTGCCAGGCATATTCTGAACTCAGGTGTCGATGTTTTCATAGGTGGTGGATGGAACCATTTTACAAAGCGTTCTGACGGTAAAAATTTCGCTGATAGTCTTGTGAAACGTAATTATGTGCTTGCCAGGAATATCGGTGACATTGAAAAAGCCACCAGCACTAAACTTGCTGGCTTCCTGAGCGATGAACAGTTGCCCCGCTATTCTGAAGGCAGGGGTGATATGCTGCCGGTTTCAACAGCAAAAGCAATTGAACTGCTTTCAGAGAACGACAAAGGCTTTTTCCTCATGGTCGAAGGCTCGCAGATTGACTGGGGCGGACATGCCAATGACCTGAATTATATAGTTGAAGAAGTAGTGGATTTCGACAAGGCGATCGGCAAAGCACTTGATTTCGCTATGAAAGACGGTGAAACGCTCGTAATAATCACCGCTGACCACGAAACCGGCGGTATGGCAATAACCGGTGGTGATATGAAACAAGGGAAGGTTGAAGCACGTTTCACCTATGGTGACCATTCGGCAGTGATGGTCCCGCTCTTTGCTTTCGGACCCGGCGCTGAGAAATTCTCGGGACTGCAGGATAATACCGACATCTTTTGGAAATGTGTTGAACTACAGAAACTTGGAGATAAATAACACATTACTTTTTTCATGAATTACCAGGCCTGCCAGCGATGAAAATATTGATTGTTTCGGCAACAGCAAAAGAGATACAGCCATTGCTTTCATCGTTTGGCAATACACTTGTCAATGCAGGAAAATGTGAAGTTTTCGGTAACCATTTGCACGAAATACATATTTTGGTTACCGGTGCAGGAATGGTTGCAACGGCCTATCATTTGGGGAAACAGTTTGTAAATCAACAGTATAACCTTGCAGTGAATGCCGGTATTTGTGGAAGTTTTAACAGGGAGATTCCGGTAGGAGAGGTGGTTAATGTTACAACTGATTCTTTTGCCGACATGGGCGCCGAAAATCATGATTCCTGGTTAACTATGGCTGATCTCGGCTTGCTAGCCGACCAGAATGAGGTGTTTTCAGAAGGCGGAACACTAAGGGCAACCTCGGGATTGGAATGCAATTTACTGGCCGTTACCGGCGTTACAGTAAATACGGTGCATGGAAATTCGCTGAGCATAAGCCGGTTTACCAACCGCAGCAAAGCTGATACCGAAAGTATGGAAGGGGCAGCGTTTTTGTACGCTTGCGCATTGGCTGGTTGTAAAAGCCTGCAAATCAGATCAGTCTCAAATTATGTTGAACCCCGTGACGTCTCGAAATGGAATATCGGCAAAGCAATCAGCAATTTGAACCAGGAACTCTTGCAATTACTGTCAAACGAGATAAGAATCTGAGAGCCATTCAGGTATAAATGCTCAATTGAAAATTAGCCTTTAGCCTTTAGCTCTTTGCTGTTAGCCATCAAACCTCAAACCTCTAACATCAAAACATCAATCCTCAAACATCAAACTTCATACCTCACCCATGCTCCTTACCCTCGGATTCTCACCATGCCCCAACGACACCTTCATCTTTGATGCTATGGTTCATGGCAAAATTGATACCGAAGGACTGGAGTTCAGCTATGTGCTCGCCGATGTGGAGGAACTGAATAAAAGGGCTTTCAACAGCGAACTGGATGTTACAAAGGTGAGTTTCAATGCATTTCTTTCACTCACTGATAAGTATCTGTTACTTGACTCCGGTTCGGCTTTGGGATTCGGGGTTGGCCCGTTGGTGGTCAGCAGGAAGCAATTGAAACCGGATGATTTGAAGCATAGCAGCATAGCAATTCCGGGGATCAATACCACGGCAAACCTGCTTCTGACATTGGCGGTTCCCGAAGCACATGATAAAAAAGAGGTACTGTTTTCCTCCATTGAGCAAGCCGTTCTGGATGGCGATTTTGATGCAGGCCTCATCATACACGAAAGCCGGTTTACATACGCTGCCAAAGGATTGAAAAAGGTTGCCGACCTTGGTGAATATTGGGAAGAACTCACCGGCAGCCCCATTCCACTGGGAGGAATCACGGCACGCCGCGGTTTAACGGCTGAGGTCTGTTCAAAGCTGGACCGCGTCATACGAAGAAGTGTTGAGTATTCATTTGCCCATCTGCCTTCGCTCAGCGAATTTGTCAGCTGCAATGCGCAGGAAATGAGTACGGAAGTGATGCGTCAGCACATCGATTTGTATGTTAACCGTTTTACGCTGAGCCTGGGTGAGGATGGCAGAAAGGCAGTGAAGGTATTATTTGACCAGGCCCTGCAGGCCGGGGTTATAAATAATATGCCTGAAACGATTTTTGCCTGATGTTTGGGGCTTATGGTTACTTTTGCGACTTAATACTTACTTGTGAAACCATTCATCAGCAGAACACTCAGAGGATTTCTAACGGCCTTTTTATGCTGGCCGCTGTTGATGTTTGCCCAGATTGAACAAGGAGGAATACCGAGAAGTTTTACGCTGAAGAGTTCCCCGGCTGCCAGTTCTGTTGTTGACATTTCACCTCCGAATGCTGACTCAATTGCTATTCAGGATTACAGGGATGCCATGCTCGAAAAGCCATACAGGATGGGGGTGGTTGTGCCTGTCTCTTTTTCAATGGATAACAACGGGGTGTGGAGCAATGTAGCCGGCGGCCGTCTATGGATACTGCACCTCAGGTGTAAAGGAGCACGGGCACTCACCCTGTATTACGACAGGTTCTTTCTGCCTGAAGGGTCTGACTTATTCATTTATTCTCCTGGTGGCAAAGATGTGGCAGGCGCATTCACGCCGGTTAATAATACCGGGAACAATAGCTTTGCTACGAGGCTTATTCCCGGCGAAGAAACTGTTCTTGAGTATTTTGAACCTTATGGTTGCGATTCGAGAGCCGAAATCAGCATCTCAGGAGTACTTTATGTATATCGTTCGGCTGAAGTGCCTGAATTGAAAAATGGCGACGATTACGGTGGCTCCGGCTCCTGTGAGGTAAATGTTAACTGTACTGAAGGTGATTCGTGGAAAGATCAGAAGCAGGGCATAGCCCGGGTGCTCACACGTATCGGCAGCAGCGCATTCTGGTGTTCAGGCTCGCTGCTCAACAACACACAACAGGATTTCAGCCCTGTTTTTATTACTGCAAGTCACTGTGCACTAAACGAATACAATGCCCAGGTTGCAACAATTTCCGATCTGCAGCAATGGATATTTTATTTCAATTACGAATC
>DAONEL010000043.1:0-19963 GCA_035403045.1 Bacteroidales bacterium | reverse complement strand
ATTATTAATATTGATACAAATGAATTTTCTCGGGAAGATTATTTTGCTTTATTCACAGCTAATATAATCTTTCGTGAAGAAATTATTGGTAAGATGCTTGAGAATGGCGAATGCCTTCTTTTTTCAAAAGGATTACAACAAAAATCAATTACTAAAGCAAGAGTATCCGAGGATTGGCGCTGCATAACAGATATATCAACCAGATATTTCACCAGTAACCGTGAAGAAATATTTAAATGTTGTCCCTGTGAAACTATATTGGGACATCCTATATATGAAAAGAAATAATTTGTTTATTCCGGTAAAATACCATTCACTTATCCATCTGCACCTTTTTGAATACCACTCCGGCAGTCGTTATAATATCAATGTCAGAACTTTTTCAGTACCAGCAACCTGGCATCTTTAGTTCCTGAATTAACAACGCCCCGCTGCAAGCCGCCAGGGATTTCAATCACATCATGCGTTTCAAGGAAATGGCTTTCGTCTCCCGATTCAATGGTGACGCTTCCTTCAATAAGGCACATAACCACATCGAAATTGTTGACATGCTGCGCAAGTGCTTGTCCGGGAGTAAGATGCAGGTTAACCACTTCGAGGGTGGGAGAGGTGTGCATTACATGCGCATCGAGGGTAGGCGAAACGGCTGGTGAGGTTTTGAATCGATTGACTTTCATGTGAATAGCTTATATTTCGTTTGGAGTAACCGGTTTGCCGGGTGCCAAAGCATTGTCAATAACGTGTATGAATGCATACAGAGGATGACGGTAAATCATTTTCGGGCCCGCCCACCGCATCACAGCACGCATCTTTTCACGCATAGCTGGCGAATAACAATGAACAGGGCATTCCTTGCAAACAGGTTTTTGGTCGCCAAAAATACATCTTTGCAGACGGGTTGCAGCATAATTGTCCAGGTTACTGCAATCATTGCAAAGTCCTGTGTTTCTGCCATGATGAGCGGTACAATACATGCTGATCATGGCTGAAACAATGATACGCTCGCGCTCCCTGCGTTTCCTGAAAACAATCATGGAATTGCTATTCCTGGCTCCGGATCATAGTTAGCAACATTTTGAATTTCTCATGAGCGTTCACCCCATGAGGAATATTTGCAGGCATGATGATCGATTCACCGGCTTTTACGGTATTTGCAATGCCACCGATCACTATTTCGGCTGAGCCTTCAATTACCTGCACCAGTGCATCAAAAGGAGCCGAATGTTCACTAAGCATCTGGCCGGCAGCAAAAGCAAACAAAGTAACATTGCCGGTGCTCTTTTTGATGATTTGTTTGCTGACAATTCCGTTGTCCTCGTAATGAACTATCTCGTTGAAAGAAAATGTTTTAGCTGTTTCGATTGTATCCATAACTGATGTTTAAAACGATTTACGAACCTATTATTTTATGACCATTCTTCTGAAAGGATATCGCCTTTTATTCCGACAACAATCTTCCTCACAGGGATTTTGCGCCCTGCCTGCTGCATGGCAATCATGACTATTTGCATTAGTCCGCCACAGCATGGCACTTCCATGATTGGAACGGTGAGTGAATTGATTTTTGCATTGGCGATCATGGCCGTAAGTTTCTCAACGTAGGATTCTTTGTTCGAATCGAGTTTCGGGCAGGCGATCACCAGTGATTTGCCTTTTAAAAGCCTGTTGTGGAAATCGCCCATGGCAAAAGCCACACAATCGGCGGCCAGCACAACATCGGCTCCCTGGAAGTAGGATGCATTCGGGTTGATCAGGTGAAATTGAACGGGCCACTGCCTGAGTTCCGATGGGGCAGGGGTTTCAATGGCAGAAGCTGCTGTAACACCGGCGGCGTTGACTTTATCCATGTCAATACGGAAGTCCATGGGCGCTGATCCTCCGCAACCACACGACGGGCTGCTGGCTTCGCGCGTTTGTTTGATGGCTTCCTGAAGTGTCGGGAATGTTGCGGCTACCTTTACCTGTCGTTCTTCAACAGCCTCAGGGCTGAGGTCGATGCCGTTTTTCTTTATGCAGGCGATGGCTTCTTTGAGCAGTGTTTCTTCGTTGTGATCGCGCAAATGCTCAAGGTGGGCCAGGATGGTATTGCGCCCCATTTTGGCCATTTGTTCCATCACCAGTGTTTCGTTGTAAGGTTCGGCTTCGCGCTCGATAATTTCGATGGCGCCTTCGGGACAGTGTCCAATGCAGGCGCCCAGCCCGTCGCAGAAAAGGTCGCTGACGAGGCGTGCTTTACCGTCGATAATCTGCAGTGCTCCTTCATGGCAGTTGGGGATACAGAGTCCGCATCCATTGCACTTTTCTTCATCAATCTTTATGATCTTCCTTAGCATGTCGTTTGATTGGTTCATTGGAATAGAGGTTTATTTTCGTAAAAACCACATTTCCAGTAGTATATGATTTGCTTTTCTAAATAAAGAATTTAAGTAACTGAATACGCAAATATATGAAAATTCATAATACGCAGACAATGATTACTCATTCGCGAGGAAATTTTCACAAAAAAACAGGGAATTACATAAGGTCAGATAGGGTAGTGTTTGCAAGCTGGTCGCGAAACATAGCAGTCATCTGCGGTACGACGTTCCCGAGTATGCATTTATCGAAAGGGCAGATGGGCTTTTCATGCGGGCAGCTTAGTACTTTCACTTCACCTTCTATCGACTCGTATATCTGCAATAAAGTAATTTTCGTAGGGTCAGCATTGAGTGTAAAACCTCCCTGCGGCCCTCTGTTCGACAGGAGAAAACCATCCTTGACCAAACGCTGCATCACTTTGGCAACATGATGTTTCGACGAATTTGTAATTTCTGCAATTTTCTGAACGTTCATGGTCTCACCTGCTTTGGCGATAAGAACCAATCCGTGCATCCCTATTGATGCAGCTTCAGAGTAAGAAACAATCCTGGCCATCGTGAAAATATCTATTTATATCAATCAGGTATTTAATTGCTCAAATATCGTAAATATTAGATCAGTACCCGCAAATTAGGTAGTTTTAATCCATTCTAAATAATCTTAGCCCTGATGATGAAGGTATAGTTTTTGTTCTTTTGCTCTCAAATTCAGAAAGCCATGAAGAAGTATTTTGCGGTTACCGTTTTAGCAACGATTTTACTCACATCATGTTCGGTGCTTCAGCAAGCCGGGCAGATTGCCAATATTGTAAATTGTAAATTCAAACTGCAGAGTGTACAGCAACTTACGCTTGCGGGTGTTAATGTGCAGAACATTAAAAAGGTCTCCGACCTGACAATCATTGATGGTGCCAAACTCGCTGCAGCCGTCGCTACCAGCCAGTTTCCACTCACGTTTACACTAAATACTGAAGTGAGCAACCCCAATGCTTCGGCAGCCCGGATGGCGAAATTCGACTGGATATTGCTGATCGATGATATTGAAATGACGCATGGAACCGTGAACAACGCCTACAATATTCCGGCCAGCGGCACAACCGTTATTCCCATGCAGATGAGCATCGACCTGAAAAAAGCGCTGAGTGGCAAAAGTGCCGATGCAATTATTAATTTTGGACTCAACCTGGCAGGAGCAGGCAACGAACCAACCCGCTTCACATTGAAAGTGCAGCCTACGATAACGGTTGGTTCTTATGCGCTTACCTACCCGGGATATATTTCGGTTACAAGCAAATACGGCTCATAAATGAAGATTCCCCGCGTTAATGAATTAGTCAGATTCCTGGCAATGACAATTGGTGCCCTTGCGTCATTGTTTTTCGTTTTTTTTCTCGTGGGCGAAGGCGTAGGTGACCTTCTGGACGGAAAAGCCGGCGCTATTCCTATAATTATCATGATTCTTTTGACTGTTTCTGGATATGTACTGTCGTGGTTCAGGGTGCGCAAAGGAGCTGCAGTCATGATAGCCGGGGCGCTGGTAATGGGAGTTTACCTGCTCATAGTTGGCGCCAAAGGCAATGTGCTGATGGCACTATCATTTTCACTGCCTTTTCTGTTGCCAGGGCTAATGCTTTTGTTGTTGAAGCGTTTAGCGCCTTCTTCAATGACAGAAAAATAAAAATGCCCGGAATTACTGCCGGGCACTTTAGTTGTCCTGAAAGATTGCTTAAAGCAAGCCTCCGTTTTTGTAAATCTGCATTTGCGCGTCGTAGAATTTATTGATCACGACCGTTTTCCCTTTAGTGATATTGGAAACTTCACCGGTGTGAAAATCAACTTTTACGCGGTCGCCATAGGCTAATTCCAGTTCCTGCAACTGATCCGCTTTGTAGGTGAGGATAGGCATGGCTGCATTAATGGCATTGCGCTCGTAAATTGCCCCGAATGATTCCGCGATAATAGCTGAAACGCCCAGCGACAGAAAACAATCCACAGCCTGCTGGCGCGATGAGCCTGCGCCGAAGTTCTTGGCAGTGAACACGATATCACCCGGCTGTGCTTTTTTGGCAAAGTCTTCATAGCCCTTGAGGTTATCGAAGGTATATTGCCCCATCTCCTTAATGTTAGTGATGGTAAGATACCGGTTGTGGAAGATCATATCGGTATCGATGTCGTCCTTTTCTATAACCCAGGCATTTCCTTCAACCACCGTTGGCCTTTCAGTCATTTCCCTTTGTTTCACTTCACGGGTAAGTGAGTCTTTCTTCCCGAAAACCGCCGGTGCTTCAGGTATATCGTCGGCTGTGGTGATGTAGCCTGCTATGGCAGAAGCTGTTACCGTGGCCGGTGATGCCAGGAACATCGATCCTTTACCCTGTTTCCCGGCAAAGTTGCGGTTGCCGGTGCTGATGCTGATCTCTTCCGGTCCGTTCTGGCCTATCTGTCCGGCCGCACAACCGGCGCAACCGGCGTTCGATACGAGAGCGCCGGCATCTTTAAATACCTGTATAAGTCCTTCGTCAAGGGCCTGGCGCCATATTTCGTCAGTTGCAGGCACAACTTTAAAAACCACTCCGGGGGCAACTTTTTTGCCTTTAAGTATAGATGCTGCAATGCGCAGGTCCTCAATACGCCCGTTGGTACAGCTGCCGAGGAATGCAGAATCGATTTTTGTCATTTTTACAGCTGCAACCGGCACATCGTCATGCGGATGGCCGGGGTTTGCAACCATGGGAACGAATTCTGCCACATCAATTTCGTGAACGAAGACGTAGGAAGCATCTCCGTCAGCTTTGATGCTTTCAAACCTTTTACCGGTGCGGGCTTCAAGCTCACTGAGCACTTTGTCGCTGGGCGAAAATAATAGTATGATAACTCCCATCTCAGTGCCCATCGAAGCAATGGTTATTCTCTCATCAAGCGTCAGTTCGTCGGCTGCTTCGCCCTCAATTTCAACTGAATAGCCCAGGAGTTTGTTCGCTCCGTATATGTTCAGGAGGTTGAGTACGATATCCTTGGCTGAAACATTCGCGGGCTTTTTCCCTTTCAGGATGATCTTCACCGATTCGGGCACTTTAAACCATACGGAACCTTTAGCCCATGCTGCCGCTATGTCCTGGTCGCCCATTCCCTGCCCGAAAGCACCGATGGCGCCCATAATGTTTGCGTGGGAGTCGGTCGAAACGAAAGTACTTCCCGGGTACGCAAGTCCTTTGTCGATAGCCAGGTGTGTTCCAACTCCGGCATCAACATCGTACACTTTGATATCGTTCTGACGTGCATAGAGCCGGCAGAAGTGCTGGTTGGCAGCATATTTCTGGTCGGAACCGCCTGGATTACAGTCGAAAGTGAAGAATGTCCGGGATGGATCGTTTACCGAAAGGCCGTTGTTAAGGATGTTTTCAACCACGTTGGCGCCGCCGAAATCGCGGGCAACGCGTGCATCGATGAATACATCAACGATGTCGCCGGGTTTAACTGCTGATTGCTTGCTGTGGGCAGCGATTATTTTCTCGATTATTGTCATGGATGTTTGGTTTGATGGTTAATGGGGAATTGGTTAATGGGGAATTGGTTAAAGGAATTGGTTAGTGGGGAATTGGTTATTAAGTTAGACTGTTTCAAAGAAGTGTTATGGAATGATCAGCAATGACTTGTGATATCATTCCTATATTCCTCAGATTCTTCATTTACTTTTCCCTGGTTATATTCACCTTTTACTTTTAAAAGATAGTTGATATACCCATTTAGGAGCCTGATGCAAGAAGTTGTAAGATTTTCAAGTTCACACTGGACTTCTTCAGAAATGTATCCCGAATCTGAGGCTACTGAAAGGTGATCAATGTATTCGAATAAAGATCCTCGGGCAATTCTGCAAAACTGTACATTCTCCTGAAAATGAAATCTTCCGTAACCTTCTGCAATTTGGTTGGTAGCCGATCTGGAAGCACGAATCATCTGATCTGAAAGCCTGTGTTTTTCTTCAACCGGAAAATTAATAACAAGTACCCGGGTCTCATTTCTGAGTTTCCGGCACTGTTTCCAGACTTCCAATTCTTTAAATGACTGCATCATATTTAATCCAGTTTGACATAAGAGGTCTTCTATCATCCACATAACTCACGTGAGTTCTGGCATCATTCTCGATTCTCATCGATTATTATACTTCCGAGAACCATTTCCTATTAACTATTAACTAATTTTTCCTTATGCGTCTTCGCGTTAAATAACTCTTAAGTTGCTCGCATTTACGCCTTCAGCCGCTCGCGGAAAGGCTCAAATGTCATGAAGTCAGCATGATGCACAATGTAAGCTTCTACCGACCGTTTTACCATATCTCCCTCACCGGCATGGGTGGCGATGATATGGCATACGGGGGCCGGCACACCACATTGCTCGGCAAGCGAAACACCGGAGAAGGGGTGACGAAGGTATTTACCATAACTTCCCTGTACTGACTTTCCGTCTTTGAGTTCATATTCAAGCAGTTTGCCGACATCTGCAAGAATTGCACCGGCAATCAGTACATCCATGTTTACCGGGAGGTCAGCTTTAAAGAAGTCATTCATCTTATTGCCAGCATCTTTGGCTACATGAACCACACAGCGTTTGTGATCCATGAATGTGACCTTAAGATCGGGGCCGCAAAGCAGGGTAAACGGAATAGTGTTAAGATCTTCGGGAGTGAGAACGCTCTTCTGCAGTGCAAGTGCCCAGGTATCGGTGGTTTGTTTGCGCAGTGCAGGATCACTGATCCACTCAAGTTCGGGCCAGAGTTGTTTGGCTTGATCGGTATATTTCTGTTCTATGTTCATAATCAGAGAATTAAAACCCTGCTGTTTCATTTCAAAAACAGCAGGGTTGTGATTATTTCGATTTATTACAATTTGTCAATAATTGCATCTGCCATCTGGCATGTTGAAGCAGCGCCCTGGTTCACTACATCCGGCGAGCCGCTCATCTTGAGCATATCGTAAGCCATTACTTTTCCTTCTTCCACCACAGTAGCAATTGCCTTCCGAATACGTTCAGCCATCAGGCCTTCGCCAATATGATCGAGCATCATGCAGGCCGACATTACCATAGCAATCGGGTTTACGATGGATACGGGGTAATCGGCATACTTGGGTGCTGAGCCGTGTGTAGGTTCAAAAACAGCCACTTCAGGGCCGATGTTGGCGCTGCAGGCAAAACCAAGGCCGCCAACCAGTCCGGCAAAACCGTCGGAGACAATATCACCGAACATATTACCGGCAACAATCACGTTATAGGTTTCGGGATTCTTGGTGAGCCACATCATCTGAGCGTCGATGTTTACATCCTGAACACGGATATCGGGATATTCGTTTTTAGCCATTTCCTGGGCAACCTTGAGCATCATACCCGATGTTTCGCGGATGACATTAGGCTTTTCGCAAACGGTCACGGTCTTAAATCCTTTCTCTTTGGCATATTCAAAAGCAGCTTTCACGATGCGGGTTGTATATTTCTTTGTAAAAATGCGCGTTGAAACAGCCAGTTCAGGACGAGGGCACCATGCAAAATTTTCCTTGAATTTGGGATGAGTCATCAGGGCATCATAGACCTGGTCAGATGGATTGGTCCATTCAACACCGCCATAGAGGCCCTCTGTATTCTGGCGGAAGATCATGGTGTCGATCACCGGTTCATCAATTGTGCCGCCTTTGCCGCGACGGATAAAGTTGAGGGGGTTGCCTTTGAATGTGCGGCAGGGGCGCTGGCAAATATCGAGGTCAAACATCTGGCGCATGCTCACGATAGGGCTGTAATACTGGTATCCGTTGCCCTGCAACTCGGGTGAGAGCTCTGCAGCAGCCTTGTCTTTGGGTTTGGAGGTGATGGCTCCAAACAGGGCTATTTTGTGTTTCTTAAGCAGCTCAATGGTACGGTCGGGGAGGGGATTGCCTTCCTTGCACCAAAATTCCCAGCCAATATCACCGGTAACGTATTCTGCATCAAATCCGGCAGCATCAAGTACACGGATTGCCTCTGCCATAACTGCTTTTCCAATGCCGTCGCCTGGCATCACTACAATAGTTCTTTTTGCCATATAATCAAGGGTTTATGTGTTAGTTTCCTTATTGGTTTCAATAGTTCAAAATTAGGATTTCGGATTGGATGTGCAAGCGTTGCGGCTAAAAATAATTGGCTTTGGCTTGTGGACGAATTCCGTAATTTTGCGGCCTGAAATAAACAAGTGAATCAAAGTACTGCTTTATGACCAATCTCGAACATACCATCCGGCATAAGATATTCGGAACCATTGCTGAAACAGCAGCGGAAATGGATTCCGATGCCTTTGTTATTGGTGGTTTTGTCAGGGATATTTTACTGAACCGGCCATCAAAGGATGTGGACATTGTAACGTCAGGCGACGGGGTGAGGCTGGCTGAAGAGACAGCAAAAAAACTCAGGGTTCATAAAGTTGCCGTTTACCGGAATTTCGGAACAGCTATGTTTAACTATCGCAACTGGCAGATAGAGTTTGTAGGTGCCCGCAAGGAGAGTTATCGGGGTGATTCACGCAAACCCGATGTTGAACCGGGTACAATCCAGGATGACCAGCTGCGCCGCGATTTTACCATCAATGCACTGGCTATCAGCCTTCGCAAGGAAGACTATGGAACGCTTTCAGACCCGTTTAACGGCCTCGACGATTTAAAGAACAAGCTGATACGCACGCCGCTTGACCCTGATATTACTTTTTCTGACGATCCGCTGCGTATGATGCGTGCCATCCGTTTTGCATCGCAACTGCAGTTCACCATTGTCCCGGAAACTTTCGAGGCTATCCGTCGCAACAGGGAGCGTATATCCATCATTTCGCAGGAGCGTGTTACCGATGAACTCAACAAGATCATTCTTTCGCCTGAACCTTCCAGCGGTTTCAAACTGCTGGATGAAGCCGGCCTGCTCGAAATTATTTTTCCCCAGTTTGTGGCTCTCAAAGGAGCGGAATACATTGATGGTAAAGGACATAAAGATAATTTCAGCCATACACTCGAAGTGCTCGACCGTATTTCGGTCAACACCGGTGATCTGTGGCTCAGATGGTCGGCACTGCTCCACGATATTGCCAAGCCGGTGACTAAAAAGTTCGAAAAGGAAACGGGCTGGACTTTCCACGGTCATGAATTCAAAGGAATGAAAATGATTCCTTCGATTTTCAACCGCCTGAAACTTCCCATGAACGAAAAAATGAAGTACGTCCAGAAAATGGTACAGCTTCACCTTCGGCCAATCGTGCTTTCGCAGGAAGAAGTTACCGACAGTGCTGTGCGCAGGCTGCTGTTTGATGCCGGCGACGATATTGACGACCTGATGACTTTGTGCGAAGCTGATATCACCTCCAAAAATCCCGAGAAGGTGAGACGTTATATGAAGAACTTCGAGATCGTCAGGCAGAAACTTGTTGAAATTGAAGAGAAAGACCGCCTGCGCAACTGGCAGCCTCCGGTCACGGGGGAGATAATCATGAATTCATTCGGTATCGGGCCTTCAAAGAACGTAGGGATTATAAAAACCGCCATCCGTGAAGCGATTCTCGACGGTGTGATTCCGAATGAATTTGATGCGGCTTATTACTTCATGGTTGCCGAAGCCGCAAAACTGGGACTAACGGTACATGATGCCTCGTTCGCTCCTGCTAAATGAAAAACCCGGGCTTAACCGATGCCGGATTAAGAAAAATAGTTGTAATTTTATACTCAGAAAAACACCAGACCAACTATGCAAGCATACCGATTCAGGCTTTTATTCGAAGACCAGGAAGACTTCCTTCGTGATATTGAGATCAAGCCCAATCAGACATTCAGGGAATTTCACGATATTATCAGGGAGTGTGTGGGACTTGAAGGAAACGAACTGGCATCATTTTTTGTCTGTGACCGCAAATGGCTGAAATCGCAGGAGATCACACTGATCGACATGATGGAAGGTGAGGACTCTGCACAACCGGCTGCTGACGATGACGAAACTGCATCCGAAGAAAAAATGCCCATTAAAGTGATGGAACAGGTGAGACTTAAGGATGTGATAGAAGACCCGCACCAGCGCTTCATATACGAATACGATTTCCTCCATACAAAAACTTTCTACCTGGAACTCACCCGCATCATTGATACAGTGCCTGGCAAGGAATATCCGGTTTGCGTGAAGAAAGAAGGCACACTTGCTGCCGTTGTGCTGCCAAATATCAACTCATTCCTCGATGATCCCGATGAGGAAGCCATGATGAAGGAACTGGACGATATGATAAAAGATGGGGGCATGGAAGAGGAAATTGATGAGAATTTCACCACCGAACCTGAATGGTAACGGTTTCCGGCCATTCGGAAATGTCACAGCATAATTCCGGGAATACACTTATTGTTATTGAAGGGCCTACGGCAGTTGGGAAAACTGCTTTTGCCATTACGCTGGCAAAGAAGCTCGGTGCTTCGGTGATTTCGGCCGACAGCCGGCAGTTTTACAGGGAACTGAGCATTGGCACTGCACGCCCCTCACTGGAGGAAATGGACGGAGTGACCCATTATTTCCTGGGACATCTTTCCATTCATGATTATTATAATGTTTCGCGCTTTGAGCAGGATGTTGTCGCGTTGCTGCCTTCTCTTTTCTCAGATAATCAATACGTTATAATGGCCGGAGGTTCGGGGTTGTATATTGATGCCGTATGCAATGGCATCGATGATTTTCCTGATCCTGACCCGGAGTTGCGCAGTTACCTGAAAGGGCTGTTGCGAGACGAAGGCCTGGAAAAGCTGCGCAGTTTACTGCTCGAACATGACCCTGAATATTACAGGTCGGTTGACCTGATGAACCCGGTGAGGCTGCAGCGGGCGCTGGAAGTGGTGCTTTCAACCGGCAAACCTTTTTCAGCGTTGCGCGCCGGCCAGCCGAAAATACGCGATTTCAAGGTTGTTAAAATCGGACTAAACCTTCCGCGCGAGGTTCTTTTTGAAAGGATAGCCAAACGGGTTGACCAAATGATAGATACCGGGCTGCCGGATGAAGTGAGATCAATGCTTCCATTCCGTCATCTCACAGCCCTCAACACTGTCGGGTACAAGGAGTTGTTCGGCTACCTTGACGGGAATGTTACATTGAATCAGGCGGTTGAAAACATCAAAACCAATACGCGCCGCTACGCCAAAAGGCAACTTACGTGGTTTAAACGGGACCAGGAGGTGAAGTGGCTTGAGCCGGGTCAATTATCGGAAGCAATGCAATTTCTCTCCGGTTTGTAAAGTGCCTGGTTATACAACCATAGACAGTACGGACAAGGTGAGTGTTCACGAATCTCTAAACAAAGTAACAGGCCCTTCTTCAGGGCCTGTTAACAATTTCTCAATTAACCATTAACTCATTAACCGGAATAAATGGTTGAATGATGGTTACTCGCTGATTCCTTCCAGCGCAAACATAAACGCGTACTCCAACGCGATGTCCTTCAGGTATTTAAACCTACCGGAAGCGCCGCCATGCCCGGCTTCCATATTGGTTTTAAGAAGAAGCACGTTCTTGTCGGTCTTCATTTCCCGGAGTTTGGCTACCCATTTGGCCGGTTCGAAGTACTGAACCTGCGAATCGTGCAACCCGGTCATTACCAGCATATTCGGGTATGCTTTCTTTTCTGTATTGTCGTAAGGTGAGTACGATTTCATGTAATCATAGTCTTCCTTATTAGCCGGGTTGCCCCATTCGTCGTATTCGTTGGTGGTGAGCGGGATGCTCGGGTCGCTCATGGTGGTGACAACATCAACAAATGGTACCTGTGCGATGATGCCTTTCCACAAGTCGGGACGGAGGTTGGCAATGGCGCCCATCAGCAGCCCGCCGGCACTTCCTCCCATGGCGTAAAGATGATCGGCTGTGGTATATTTCTGATTGACAAGGAATTCAGCGCAGGCGATGAAATCGGTGAAGGTATTCATCTTCTTGTGCATTTTGCCGTCTTCGTACCATTGCCGTCCTTTTTCCTGACCGCCACGCACATGAGCGATGGCATATACCAACCCACGGTCGAGGAGGCTGAGCCGGTTTGAACTGAACGACGCATCCATGCTGTAGCCATAAGAACCATATCCATAGAGCAGCAGCGGAGCTTTGCCATTTTTCTTAAATCCTTTCCGGTAAACCAGTGAGATGGGAACTTCGGAGCCATCGGCAGCTTTGGCCATCACTCTTTCGGTGACATAGTTTTCAGGTTTGAAATCCCCGATAACTTCCTGCTGCTTCATCAGTTTGCGGGTTTTATCCGACATGTCATAATCATAAACCGTGCGCGGTGTGGTTAACGAAGTATAGGTGAACCTGAAAACCTTTGCATTGTAATCGGCATTGGCATCGGTAGCTGCAAGGTAAGCTGGTTCGTCAAATTTGATGTAATGATCTTCCTTGTTCGCCAGGTTCATCACCCTGAAATTGATAAGGCCATCTTTACGTTCGGAAACGACCATGAAGTCCTTGTAAGGCTCAAACGATTCGATGAGCACATCGGGGCGGTGAGCAATAAGTTCGGTCCAGTTCTCACGGCCGGTTTTCCCGACAGGTGTTTGCATGAGCCTGAAATTCAGCGCTTCAAGATTGGTGAGAATGATGAAATTATCGTTGAGGTGTTCAACACTGTACCGCACATCTTTGATACGTGGCTGAAAAACAGCAAACTGCGCCGATGGATTATCAGCAGGGATGAACCTTAGTTCACTGCTCAGGGTAGCCTCGGAAGTGATGAAGATATATTTGTCGGATTTGCTTTTCCAAACAGCAATATAGTTCGAAGGGTCTTTTTCGGTGTAAACCGTAACATCTTCTTTATCAGGCGTTCCGACCACATGTTTCATGACCTTTTCTGACAGCAGCGTTTCGGCATTGTTTTTTACATAATAAAAGGTTTTGTTGTCGCCGGCCCACACAGGGTCACCTTCGGTATTTTTCGTGACCTCAAGCATCGTTTTACCGGTTGTGAGGTCTTTCACGTAAATGGCGTACTGCCGCCGCGAAACCTTGTCCACACCATAGGCCAGGAGGTTGTTGTCGGGGCTGATAGCGAAACCGGTGGCTGCGTAATATCCCGATCCTTCGGCTAACTGGTTGACATCGAGCAGTATTTCTTCAGGAGCTTCAAGGGTGGCTTTTTTACGGCAGTAAAGAAAGTATTCCTTTCCTTCGACCATCCTCGTATAGTAATAGTAGCCATTTTTGAATACCGGCACACTTTCATCCTTCTCTTTGATGCGTGCTTTCATCTCGTCATAGAGCTTTTGCTGTAGCTCTTTTGTGCCGGCCATCATGGTATCGAGATATGCATTCTCGGCTTTCAGATAATCAACAACTCTGGTGCTGTCGGGGCCTTTGCGGAAATAGTCGTTCAGCCAGTAGTAATTGTCAGTTCGGGTGTCGCCGAAGGCTACAAGGTCTTTGGCTTTTTTCTCGCACACGGGAGCAGGCACATGCGGCCATTGGTAAGCTTTTCTCATGGTAGATTCTGATTGACAGGCGCCCAGGAAAATGCCCCCCGTTAACAACAATGAAAAAGTTTTCATCGGGAAGAGTTTGGTTTAATGATTTGTGATCAGTTCATTTTTATTTGTTTCAAACTACTTTGAAGCGTTGGCATCTCAGTGAGCACAATTTTAACTTTCCTATCGGTAAGCGCTTGCAAGCTTTTTTCCTGTTTGGCAAGAGTCATCTTCTTCACTTTTTCAAGGGCGGGTTTTAGCTGCTGCCGGAGGGCAATTTCACCAAGCCTGCGAATGATTTCTTCTTTGTCAACTTCCAGGGTGGGATCGTACGAAGCTTCCTTTATCTGTTCGATGGTGCTGTTATCAACACTCACGTAAGTGACCTGCAAAGGTGCATGAATTTCGATCATGTCCTTTTCTATCCTGAATTTCGTATTCACGCTGTCAGCCAGGTCGATATGAAAGCCGATGCGTCCCCGGGCGGTGGTTGAGACCTTTTCGGTGAATTTCAGGAAGTCGGAGTCGAAGTATTTCTTTTCCATCGTGGTGATGTTCACGATCTTGAAATCCTGCTCCCAGATGATAAGTTTTGCCGTTGCCTGGAGTTTCTCCAGGAGAATATCATTCTCGATCTTAGTATTGCGTTCGCTGATTTTCAGGCTGATAAACCGGAATAGGAAGATGCCGGCGACAACAATAATGACGATGATCCCGATACGGCTGTATTGCTTATCGGAGAGGGATGATGATGGCATTGCGGATTTTATTGAACGGCAGGAGTAGCAGGGATTGAATCAGGCTGAGATTCGAGGATTACTTTGAGATTGGTAAGGCCTTGTTCAAAATCTTTTCCGATGGCTTTGTCCATGTTGATGAAAAGCAGCATCAGGTTCATCGGGTAATCAATATGCCCGGTGAAACCCCACCTGACCACAGTTTGGTCGTCGGTTGTGGATTCAGTAGTCATGTAGGCTAAGTTGGTAGTTTTCATGGGTTCAAAAAAACGCAGTTCATAATCAATGCGTTCGCCGTCAATTATTTTTGTGATCTCCTGTTCGCCTTTGCCTACATTCTTGTCCTTACTCTCCCAGGCCGAAACAAATCCTGGGTTAGCGTCAGTGCCGGTGTAAGTGCTCTTCATGTTAGGATCGGCTTTGGCCCAAACATTGTATTTGTTCTGGTTTTCGAGGTATTTAACATAATTGAAAACTACATCTTTTGATTTGTTGATGGTCACCTGCCGTTCGACTGCATAATCTTTAGAAACAAACAGGCCAATGATCAGCACGATAACAAACAGTGCAATGATTGCATAAAGGATGTTCTTGATGATTTTCATACGATTGGTTTTTGGTTAGAGTTGGTTACCGGTTTAATATTGCATAATTAACGTATTGATTTACTTTTTCTTATGGTTTCTTTCATATAAAGATTTCCAGTCGGCAACAGTGATCTTCTCCATGAGTTCTCCTATAAGATCATAAGGTATGTTCGACGGGTTTTTAAAATGGATACAGCCCTTTCCCATGTCGGGTTTTTTACCTGTGCGTTTGATATATTCGTCTGTAAACCATTGCAATATACCCGGACTGGAATAAACTCCCATGTGATAGAGGCTTATGAAGTTTTTCTGTGATGCAAGGTTCACAAAAGGAAGCGGCAGTTTTGGCGAAGTGTGGTATCCGGCAGGATAGACCGAATGTGGAACAACAAAACCAATCATGCCGTAACTCATTTCTTCATGGAAGCCTTGTGGTATGTGGGCAGCAATCGTTTTGCGCAGTTTTGTGAAAGCCTCACGGCGGTCGTCAGGGACCATGAGAATATACTCTTCAATACTTTTGGCTTCTATTCGCATATAAATCTGGCAGTTAGGTTATCGCAAAAAATGAACAAAGAAAAAGAGCAATGCAAGTTAAACGAAAAACAGGCCTTATGGTTCAGATTGTCAGAAATTTATATATAGGTGTTTATAAATATTTTGCACCAGGAATTGTATTCCGGTTGACTATCCAATCATCCAGATGGCCGCTGTGGCTATAACTCCCGCTATGATCATGACGATTCCTGCTTTTTTTGCCACAGCAATGCTTTTCCTTATCCCCCAAAATTTGATGGTTTCAGGTGTAACAAACGGATAGCGGATAATCACCAATCCAACCAATAAAAGCGGCATGGCTGTTGCAAGCGCGGAAAATAGTGTGTGATAAGGAGTTAGAAATACAAGCAGGAGGAATGGAAGGAAAGACAATGAAGAGCCAAGTATCAGCAGCAGAAAACGGTTTGATTCGCTATTGACTTTCTGAGCATAATGAACGATCTCATGATGGCAACTTTCACTGCAGAAATAAAACCCATGGCCAAGTCCGGCAATTTTTCCTGTTTCCTGCTTCAGGGGCGATGTTTCGGCGCTTGCATTGCAATAGAGGCAGCGGAATTGCTTTGCCATTTTCTGATGGTTGATAGTTTGCTATTTACTGGTGCCAAACAACAGGTCGAGCGAAGGCCAGAGTTGCCAGTGATTGCCAAAAGGATAAACTCCGTAGGAAAGATTGTAACCTGCTTTCAGAAGCATTTTTTTACTCATTTTCCAATAGAGATAGCCGGTGTTTTCGGCAAAGAAGTTGTTTTCGTTCCTCGTAATCAGAAATAGCTGAAAGCCTTCTTCCACGCCAAGTTTTTTCATTACCGGCGCCTTGATATTTGCCGATAGTCTCACGGATGATCCCTTGTAATAATGCGCCATGCGCGGATAGATGACGGGCAGGTCGATGGTTGACTGCGGGTCAATATCGCCGCCGCGTATCGCAAAAAGAAAATCGGCTTTAAACGTCAGCAAGGCTGAGTCGCAAACAGGCCCTGAAGCCAACACCGAGTTGTTGACTGAGAGTATAAACGGGAACGTATATTCGGGTGAGATAAAGCCGCCGATGTCTTCCCGGCTCAGTATATTCATCACCGGTGAAGGCACGCTTAGCGAATGGGCCGTTGCAAACCTGAAGCTGCCTTTCTCACCCCAGGCAAACTTGATGCCTGCATTGGGAGTTAATGGCAGGGCCAGCACCGTTGAAAACAGTTCCGTTTTTTGTGAAAGCCCTATCCTGAAAGGCTGTCGTATTCCGCTTTCCCATTTCTTCGCGGGCATGAGATAAGCGGTGTTGAAACTCATGTATTTTGTCACGAATGGCGACTGAGCTGACACCAGGGAAGTAATTGATGCCAGCAACAAAATAAGCAATGCTGTCTTTTTCATGATTCTTTGTCGTGTTTAAGTAATGATGAATGACAGGTATTAATTTTCCTTTTTCAGGACAAACATTGCACTCACCGGGGCGTGATCAGAGTATTTGAGCAGATACTGGTGTGTTATATCGGAGTTTTCGACCCAGCGGTAATTGGTAAAAAGGTAATCGAGTGTGCGGTCCCAGAAATGGCCGGGGCGTGTTGTGTGTGTAAAATATGCCTGCTGATTGTGCTGATAGCGGTCAAGCGGAACGGCACATACGTAATCATCATACAGCGGCTGCAGCCAGGTGATTTCAGGTGTGTAATTGCTGCCGTCCTTGTGCTGCGGGTCGTCGCCGGGCTGGTGGAATGACTCGCCGGGACACATGTCTTCGAAACAATAATCGGTGGAATCACTTCCCGGGGGCAACTCGTTTAGGTCGCCACCGGCCAGGAAATAACCGCCTTCGGCATCAATTTTGTCGAGCATCGATTTGAATTCCTCGTAATGCTTCTTCTTGGTATCATCAGTGGCGAAAGCTGACGCATGAATGTTGAGTACTGAAAACTCCTCGAATCCCGGAATCTTTATTTTTCCGGTAATGATACACGAATGCAGGTAGAAATAGTTCACCAGTCCGCTCTGGTCGCCCCTGGTTACCAGGTTAATCCGCTTCGAATCCCTTATCGGCCAGCGCGAAAGTATGACCTGTCCCATGTCCATGCGGCCAAGGCCATCGCTGGGGATATACTGTGCTTTCCATTCAGGCACATAAGCGGCATAGTTGAAGTATGTGTTGTCGATAATATACTGAAGGTCATTTATATAGGCTGTCCGCTGCGAGGCGACATCGCACTCCTGCAGCATCAGTATATCAGGTTTTGTCATGTTGATGGCCTGCACGATTGAATCGAGATGAGGCATTACTTCCTCTTTAGTGAACACAGTGTTGTTGCCGCAGGCATCACCAAACCAGGGTGAACGGCCAATTGCGAACCTGATGTTCCATGTCATGACCAGGATGGCAGAATCAGGTTGGGGAGCCTGCCTGAGCGACGAAGCCTGGTACATGGTGGCATCTTCAGTGTCATCAAACCCGGTAGCAAGAGGTTCGCATGAACTCATGAAAATCAGTATTGACAGGCCGGCAAGTATCCGGAGTATATTTTTTGGCGAAATGACTCTTATCATCATGTGACTTTTTTCATACCAAAGGTAAGTGATAATGAGGCAAAGCGAAATGCCGGCAGCAATGATTTGCTCCGGTTGGGGATGAATCGTAGAAGGAATTTTTGAATTTGCTGATTGTCAGCGTTGCCAGAACCTCATAACGGGTAAGCCGAAATTTCTAAAACTGCCTGCCGGCAGTTGCGACAACTTTAGTCTTAATCTGCGCAAAACAATCCTGTACTGCAGTACAAACCATTCCCAGATTGCAGGATAGGAATAGAGTGTGCCATAAAGGTCAGGAGAAGAAGGACTAAAATTACCGTCATTGAATTTATCAATGGCATGAGCCATAAGATCGGTAGTGGAGGAGAACATACGTTTGCGCAAAGCAAGGAGCGAATCTGCTTTGTTTATCGGAGTTTGTTTTTCAGCAACCAGCATTCCTGTATGTTCCCACTCATTAAGTTTCAGGATGGTGGTTACAACGGATGATTCGCCGTAATACAATTCCCAGAATGCCGGTGGCTGCCCGCGGTATTCGCGCATGTCGCCATGATGGTAACCAAGAACACCAAGCGGTGTGGCCTCAAGCAAAGGCTTTTTAATCACGCTGTCAAAACCTGATAGGTGAACGAGTATGTCAATTTTCTGGCCTTTGATCACATCAATCAGATCGGCCGAAAACGGATCAGCAGTTTCAAAATAGCACAAATCGCGGCTCTGGCAGTATGATTTGATGTCGATTTTTTTAAATTTTTTGTTGAACAGCTTATATGCCGACATCAATAAAACATAGAAACCATGCCTCTCCCTTGCATTCTCAATAAACCTTTCAAAATCGGTTTTCCCGGGCCTGGTATCAATAAAACAGCAAACACCCTGTGCTTTATGTTTAATCACGATATGCGATAGGGCTTCAAAATTGAATTTATTTAAGGAAGCGGAGCAGAGTATTCCGATTTTCATGATCTTAGTGGTTCAAATAAAAGGGTGTCTCCCTGTTGATAATTAATAGCCTTTTCAGGCAAAAGTGACTTCGTTTTAACTCGTTTCCTGCCTTTTACTGCGTTAATATTTGGAGTTGATGCCTGCAAGCTATTGATTTGGGGAGCCCGTATAATTCATATTTACTCAATGCAAACTCACACTGACTATAACAGTACCTGGCGGAAGGTCGCATCTTCAATTTACAGGAAGCCTGTCGATTCGAAAATTCTTGGTTTTGTGGAACTCGACATCACCGGCCTTGAAGATTATATCAAACGCAAACGAGCTGAAGGGTTGAAGATTACCCTCACGCATATATTCACACTGGCTGTTGCCCGGGCACTGGCTGCCGAAGTACCTGAACTAAACACTTATGTAAGGCGTGGTAACATAATTCACAGGGAACACATCGATGCCATGGTGAGTATATTGCTGAAAGAACAGCAGATGGGAACCATTCATGTGCCCGATGCCGACAAACTGACGTTGAAGGAGGTTTCGTTGTATATGCACGACCAAATAAAGAAATCGAGAAAAGGGGATGAGAATAAAACAATGAGACTCAAAGGGCTGGTCGCTTCAATTCCCTGGCCGTTCAGGAACTGGCTCTATAAATTGCTGAAGAGGATCACGATAGACTGGGGATTTTCATTGCCTTCGATAGGATTAGGAGTGAACAGTTTCGGCTCATTCATGGTTACTAATATCGGCAGTATCGGCCTCGATATGGGCTTTCC
>DAONEL010000042.1:17857-20590 GCA_035403045.1 Bacteroidales bacterium | reverse complement strand
TTCGCTGGTGTCGGAATCATTCCAGAACTTCAGGGGGATGAAGGAATCAGGCGCCCGGCGGATGAAACGATCCATCAATATCGATATGGCCAGTGTGAAATTCTGCACTCCCGAAATGCTGGCCAAATTCAGGAAGATAAAAATTCTAAAGGAATATATTGACGCCAAGCAGGCCGAACTGGAACAGTATAATGCTGAGAACCTGATCGATGACTCCATTCTTGTAAATGGCCGCCGCCAGACTAACATCGGTGTTTTCAGAGCATACCTTGAGGCTTATCTTAAGTCGCATCCTCACGTTCATAAGGAATTTGACCTGCTGGTAAGGCAGTTGCAGCCCACAGCCACGGGAATTCCTGTTGAGATTTATGCCTTTACCACCGAAACGCAGTGGTCGAGTTATGAGAATGTGCAATCCGACATCTTTGATCACATACTGGCCATCGTGCCTGAGTTTGAACTCTTTGTCTTCCAGAGCCCTTCAGGCAATGATATGCGCCAGGGAATTCCGTTACCTGGCTGAGCACTGAACCACAGTGCAATTTCATGTAAAAGAAAATATTGTGCGGATGATCCATCAGGTTGAACTGCATATCGCTGAAAATGTTAACTTTGCACTGGATAATGAGGATGAAAATTGTTTGAGAAAAAAAGTTAGAAAACTTTGTTCGTCTGATAAATTGTAGTAATTTTGCAGCCCGATTCTGAAAAACAGGATATAAACGCCAGAAAGATATGTATTTAACGCCAGAAATCAAGAAAGACCTATTCAAGGAGAATGGTAAATCCGATGCTGATACCGGTTCAGCCGAAGGCCAGATTGCTCTTTTTACATACCGTATCAAACATCTGACCGAGCACCTCAAAGCCAACCGCAAGGACCTGGCCACACAGCGCTCATTGCTCCGCCTCGTCGGTAAACGCCGCCGCATGCTCGACTACCTTAAAGAAAAAGACATTGAACGTTACCGTGCTATTATTGCTAAGCTCAGTCTCCGCAAATAACACAGGCTACATTACATACCAACCACAGGAAAAGGCAATTTTCAAATTGCCTTTTTTTGTATTAATTGTCAGGCTTCAAAACAATCATTTGACTTCATGGTTATTAACCTGAAATTTTAAAAAGAAAAACCAAATCATAACCGGGATGCTGAATCAGGGCGCCGTTTTCAGCCTCCCCATACAGATGTCAACGGCGCATATGCTAAAAAGAAAAGAGGTAAATTATGGAAGGAATTGTAAAAACCTTCGACATAGGCGATGGTCGCCTTTGTTCAATTGAAACCGGCAAACTTGCCAAACAGGCCGATGGCGCCTGCGTGGTAAAGATGGGTGACACCATGCTGCTTGCCACCGTTGTAGCCGCTAAAGAGGCTAAAGAAGACGTTGATTTTATGCCCCTGAGTGTTGAATACAGGGAAAAATACGCTGCTTCGGGACGATTCCCGGGTGGTTTCTTTAAACGTGAAGCCAGGCCTTCGGATCATGAAATACTGATCTCCAGGTTGGTTGACAGGGCACTCCGCCCGCTCTTCCCCGATGATTATCACGCTGAAGTACAGGTGATCATTACCCTGATTTCGGCCGATACCAATATTCTGCCCGATTCACTGGCATGCCTCGCAGCATCAGGTGCACTGGCAGTTTCCGATATTCCGTTCAACGGACCCGTGAGCGAAGTGCGGGTTGCACGTATCAACGATAAATATGTGATCAATCCCCCCGCATCCGACCTGCCCTCAGCCGATATCGACATCATGGTTGCTGCCACCATGGATAACATCATGATGGTGGAAGGCGAAATGAAGGAAGTAAGCGAAGATGCTATGCTACAGGCACTTAAAACCGCTCATGAGCATATTAAACTTGCCTGCAAGGCACAGGAAGAACTTGGACAGATGGTTGCCAAAGCACATCCCAAGCAGGAATATTGCCACGAAAAGCATGATGAGGAACTGCGCGAAAAGCTCACCGCTTTCTGCTACGATAAAATCTACAAAATAGCATCTTCAGGCTTAGGTAAAAAGGAACGTAAAGAAGGTTTTGATGCTGTAAAACAGGAATTTATCAGCACCCTTACCGAAGAGGAAGCCTCAGAAAAGGCAGCCCTTATCAGCCGCTACTATCATGATGTTGAGAAAAAGGCTATGCGCGACATGATCCTCGTTGACCGCAAACGCCTCGACGGCCGCAAACTCGATCAGATCCGCCCGATATGGAGCGAAGTGGATTACCTGCCGGCAGCTCATGGTTCCGCCATATTCACCCGCGGTGAAACACAATCGCTCACCACGGTTACCCTGGGTACCAAACTCGACGAACAGGTGATAGACGGCGCTGTGATTGAAGAAAAACAGAATTTTATCCTTCACTACAACTTCCCGCCATTCTCAACCGGTGAGATCAAGCCCATACGAGGCGTTGGCCGCCGCGAAATCGGACATGGCAACCTGGCACTCCGCGCCCTGAAAGCCATGATGCCCGATGCCGAAACTAACCCTTACACTGTCCGCGTAGTCTCCGACATACTTGAATCAAACGGTTCATCTTCGATGGCCACCGTTTGTGCCGGTACCCTCGCGCTGCTTGATGCAGGTGTGAAACTGGTAAAACCGGTTGCCGGCATTGCCATGGGACTTATTACCGATGGACAGAAATATGCCGTACTCAGCGATATCCTCGGTGATGAAGACCACCTTGGTGATATGGATTTCAAGGTTACAGGTACTG
>DAONEL010000042.1:0-17757 GCA_035403045.1 Bacteroidales bacterium | reverse complement strand
GAAGAAGTTGGCGAACTTGGTGTGATCGACATCGTTTCGAGCAACCTCGAATCCATTGAAGCCGTGAAAGCAAAGATCAAAAAGATAGTTGCCGTTCCCGAAATCGGTGAGGTGTACCACGGAACAGTGAAGACTATCACTACATTCGGCGCTTTCGTTGAAATTCTTCCCGGCAAGGATGGATTGCTCCATATTTCCGAGATTGAATGGCGCAGGCTCAAAGATGTTGAAAGTGTATTGAAGGTTGGCGACGAAATTGATGTCAAACTGATTGAGGTTGACAGCAAAACCGGCAAGTTAAAGCTTTCACGTAAAGTGTTGCTCCCTAAACCCGAAGGGGACGATAAACACGAAAATGCTTAATTATCAAAGCCTTCCGTGGTAATTTACCCCGGAAGGCTATTTTTTTTCAACATAGTGAAACCCTGTTGAAGGTTTCTTCGTAAAAGGTTTTCGCAACTCTGAAATCTCTGTATGAGGCAATTAAAAATTACCAAACAAGTCACCAACCGCGAAACCGCTTCGCTCGACAAGTATTTGCAGGAAATCGGGAAAGTGGAGCTTATCACGGCTGAAGAAGAAGTAAGGCTGGCACAGCGCATCAAGCAAGGCGACCGTGCAGCACTGGAAAAACTGACTAAAGCAAATCTGAGGTTCGTTGTTTCGGTTTCGAAACAGTATCAGAACCAGGGGCTCAGCCTTCCTGACCTTATCAATGAAGGGAACCTTGGCCTGATAAAAGCCGCACAGCGTTTCGACGAAACACGTGGTTTTAAATTTATCTCCTACGCCGTATGGTGGATCCGGCAGTCAATCCTGCAGGCGCTGGCCGAGCAGTCGCGTATTGTAAGGCTTCCGCTGAACAAGATCGGCGCCATCAACAAGATCAATAAGGCGTATGCCAAGCTCGAACAGGAGTTTGAGCGCGAGCCTAATAGCGACGAAATTGCTTCGATGCTCGAAATAAGCGAAAACGAAGTGAAAGAATCGATGCGCAACTCAGGCAGGCATGTTTCAATGGATGCCCCGCTGGTGCAGGACGAAGACAACACAATGTATGATGTTCTGCGCAGCGATGACGGCCCAACTCCTGAAACAGGGCTGCTTTACGAATCTCTGCGCAAGGAAATTGACCGTGCTATTTCAACGCTTACTACCCGCGAATCGGAAGTAATTAAGTATTATTTCGGTTTGAATGGCAGCCATCCCCTAACCCTTGAAGAGATCGGTGAAAAATTTGACCTGACCCGCGAACGCGTCAGGCAGATCAAGGAGAAGGCCATTCGCCGGCTGAAACATACTTCCAGGAGTAAGATTCTTAAAACTTATCTAGGATAAGTTTTTGAGCGGCTAACTGCCGCTCTTTTTTTTTAGCATGTTCTGAAAATTACTAATTTTAATCTCTCCGATGAAACGGGTTAACTCGGTACTCTCTTTGCCCAGGCTCAGAGGTAACTTTTTGTCACTTTGGTGTCAGCAGTTCAAAGTTCATCCCGACATTTGTCACGGAACTGAATAAATAATTACCACCATCGATCCTGATCCCTTTAGCTTTCCGGATAAAACATTACACAGATGCCGATAATTTCACCCTCAATTCTTACTGCCGATCTCTCAAATCTTTCGCCTACGATTGAAATGATCAATAACAGCGATGCAGGTTTTGTGCATATTGATGTGATGGATGGAGTGTTTGTTCCCAACATCACATTCGGCATTCCAATCGTTAAAGCAGTAAAAAAGATCTCAAAAAAGCCGCTCGATGTTCATCTCATGATAGTGAATCCCGAACGCCATTTCGAAGCATTCGCGCAGGCAGGGGCTGACATCCTTACCATACATTATGAGGTTTGTCAGCATTTACACCGTTCGGTGCAGCAGATCAGGGAACTGGGTATGAAACCGGGAGTGGTGCTGAATCCGCATACGCCGGTTCACCTGCTTGAAGATATTCTTCCGTATGTCGACATGGTTTTGCTGATGACGGTAAACCCGGGTTTTGGCGGGCAAAAGTTCATTGAAAGTTCTTATGGCAAGATAAAGCAGTTGCGAAAGATGATTGACGTACGCGGCCTGAGTACACTTATTGAAGTGGATGGCGGTGTGAACACCATAAACGCAAGGCTTCTGGCAGAAGCAGGTGTGGATGTTATTGTTGCCGGAAATGCCGTCATATCTTCCCCTGACCCAATAGAAACCATTCGCCAACTGAGCAATTGTGATAAATAGAATCTCAGTTACATTCCGCCCTGGATTTTAGGCTGAGAAATTTTTTTAGACGCGATATTTCAAAATACGCAGAATTTTTATTTTAACACCTTTCTTTTTTAATCCTGTTCAAATCAGATTTTTTTATATTTGTCATCCAACCTCCAGTCCTTTTTACCATGAACGAAGTCTTCAAAGGTTTGCAGCCTGAGAGTGTATGGCGTTATTTCGCCGAAATCTGCAAAATTCCCCGTCCTTCAAAAAAAGAGACACAGATCACACGCTACATCCGTAAAGTAGCCGATACTTTATCACTAGAAAATTCGCTTGACGAAACCGGCAATGTGGTGGTGAAGAAGCCGGCCACTCCCGGGTTCGAAAACAGGGAGAGCGTAGTATTACAATGCCATGTGGATATGGTTTGTGAAAAAAACAATGACACCTATCACGACTTTATCCACGATCCTATTCATCCATTTGTCGATGGTGAATGGGTGAAAGCGAAAGGAACCACCCTGGGCGCTGACGATGGCATTGGTATAGCTATTGAACTGGCCCTGATGGAAGATAAAACCATCGAGCACGGCCCGCTGGAATTCCTTTTTACCGTTGACGAGGAAACAGGGCTCACGGGGGCCTACGGATTAAAACCCGGCTTTTTCGAAAGCAAGATACTCCTCAACCTTGATTCGGAAGATGAAGGCGAGTTGTTTATAGGATGTGCCGGGGGCAAGGATACCATGATTTGCATGAATTACAGCAAGGTCCCGGTAAACTATGATTCAGTTGCATACAAGATAGATGTTACAGGCCTCAAAGGCGGCCACTCGGGCGATGATATCAACAAAGGACTCGGCAACGCGAATAAAATCATCAACCGCCTGCTCTGGAATACCTGCCAGAAATTTGAAACCCGCATCTCTGACCTTAAGGGCGGTAATCTCAGGAACGCGATTGCCAGAGAAGCATATGCACTGATAACATTGCCAAAACGGTTCCAGGCCGATTTCACCAATTATGTAAGGGAATTTAACCTGATGGTAAAAAAAGAATTCAAGACAACAGAGCCCGGATTGCTTGTTAGTTATGCTCCTGCCGAACTGCCATCATTTGTGCTTGACTTATCGTCACTGGAACGCTTATTGAATTCATTGTATGCCTGTCCTCATGGTGTTATCGCGATGTCGCCCGATATCCCGAATTTTGTGGATACATCAACCAATCTTGCCTCGGTGAAAATCACCGATAAATGTATTGAGATCGCTACCAGTCAGCGCAGTTCATCCGAATCGGGCAAAGCTGATGTTGTTAGCATGGTAGCCAGTGTATTTAAGCTGGCAGGGGCAAAGATCACCCATGGCGATGGTTACCCGGGCTGGACCCCGAATCCAAATTCACGCATACTTGAGATAACAAGGAAGGCATATATCGACCTGTTCAGTACACCGCCAAAAGTACTGGCAATCCATGCAGGCCTTGAATGTGGATTATTCGGTGAAAAATACCCGGGACTTGATATGATTTCATATGGGCCTACGATCAAAGGTGCACATTCACCTGATGAAAGGCTTAAAATAGATACGGTTCAACGATTCTGGGATCTCACAGTGGAAATACTGAAGAATATCCCTGAAAAGGCGATAGCGTAAATCCTCAGGCTGTTATCAGAAACCAAGGCTGAGGCCGCCCCGCACTACAGGATTAGTGTAAGGCGAATCAGCCGTGTCGTGAAGGTTCCATAACACCATCAGGTAAAGAGAAGCACGTCCGCCAACGGGTTGGCTATACCCTCCGCCAAGAAACAAACTCCAGATATCTTTGCTCAGTTTGCCTGAAGCATACGGATCATTGTACCTGTAATTCAGGTATTCATATTCGGCCTGGGCAAATAAGCCGTTGTAAATGTAACAACGGGTAAACACTGATCCGCCTAAGACATTGGTTTTCAGGTCAAGATCGCTGCCGAAATAGTTCCTGTAACGATAAAATTTATACGTCGGACTCACTCCGATGCCAATACGGTTTGTGAGTTTATAGCCTATCATGGGTGAAATATCAATGAGTGTCAATGTTCCAAACTGAAGTCCAAGGCCACCGCCAAAAAAGAGACGCTCACTCAGCGGAGCCCCTCTAAGACTGCCTTCATGTTCGTTTTGCGGGAATGCCTTTATCCCCCAAAGAGCTAAGGCAAGTGTAAGGAACAGGATGCGGTATTGTATATATGTTCTTTTCATTATCGGCAGTTTTGATGAAAAACGATACAAACATACAATTATTTGGAAGTGCAGTCGATTTTGCACCTGGCTGACCCGGTTGTTCAACGAATGTTCAGTGAAGACACATTTAACGGGAGTTGAATATTTGTTAACCCCTTGTTTAATAATTGCTTCCAGATGTCAGGAATTTCTTATTAACACTAACCGATTTTAATCGTTTTTTTTAGCGTAATAGTTTGATATACATCTATTTAAACGATTATAATTGTTAATAAATCATTTAATAACTATTTGGGGGTAAAAAAATGCAGGCTTCAATAAGCTTTAAATTTAACAAAGGAATATACCATCCCGAAAAATTTGTACGACAGTACAATTCATGCAGTTTTCAGGATGTCGGTATCACTCGAAAAACTAATCATGCACGATTTCAACCCAATGCTCGTTGAACGGTAGCAGAAATATCGATAACTGACTCATAATCAGCGAAATGAAAAAACCTTTATTGATTTTAAAAATAGGAAAGGCATGTGTAACCCTGTTGTTGCTCATGCCTTTCGTCTTTTTTCTGAACCAGGTTCAAGGCAGCACATCCCTAATACCCGGTGATGCAGCTTTGATAAAAAAAGTGGCTCTTAACACTGAAGCGGTGTTTAAGGGTTTGCCGTTTTTTTCATCCAATGAAAGAGTTAAAGCTGATCTGAATAAAAGCCGTTCTTCAATTCCGGTGAGTTCGGTTATAGAAAGTAATTATTCGGTATATTTTCCTGCTATTCCTGCCGCACCTGTAGTTACATGTCCGGGAAACAAGACCGCAGTTACCGAAAGCGGCCTTTGCACAGCCGATGTTAGCGGCTTAACGGCAACGATTTCCGACCCTGATGGTGACATAACCACTTTACGCTGGACAATGACCGGCGCCACAACTGCTGCTTCGCCCGCTGCAGGGATTAACAACCTTAGCATATATACCTTCAACGAGGGTGTAACAACAATGACTTATACCGTTATTGATGCGCTTGGCACTTCGGCATCTTGTAGTTTTACAATTACTGTCAATGACAATCAAGCTCCTGTGATAAACTGTCCGGCAAACATAGTCACAACATATACAGAAGGCGATTGCGGTGCGGCTATAAATCCTGGTACGGCAACGGCAACCGATAACTGTGGTGTTCTAAGTGTAACAGGGATGAGAAGTGATGGCCTTCCGATGGGTGATCCTTTTGCTCCCGGAACCACTACAATTACCTGGACAGCAACCGATGTGAACAGCCTGACAAGCACATGTGCCCAGACTGTGCGTATTACAGAAGGCGTCATTCTTACAAATTATAGTTTCGTAGGTGCCGCTGCATACCCTGTCAGCCCGAATTACAATGCTACAGGCATTTCCTGTGAAGCTACTTCAACTGAGCCGTTCAATGTACTTTCCACAATGGGTACAATAACAGGCAGCCTCGCTTTTGTTGAGAATTCAGTGGCCAATCCTTCCATTTACATGGATCCGTCAAACGGAACAAATACGAGATACTGGCAGTTTCACCTCAGCGGCGACAGTTTGTACAAATATCGCAAGTTCCAGTTGTATGTGCAGGCCCGAAGAGGAAGCCGGGCTGCACAGGCAATCAACTTCTCATACAGCACTGATCCGGTAAGTTATACCGCTAATGGTTCTATGTCAATGGTATTTAGTAATACCTGGTATGAAAAAGTTGTTGATTGGTCAGCCGTTGACCTGATTAATAACCCTTCAAATCTCTATATCAGGCTCTTTGCCAGCAATGGAACAGGTGGAGCCGGCGACAACAGGCTGTTTATTGATAATTTCCAGGTCATTGGCATCGACGGTCCGCTGGCAAGGCCAAATGATGTTACAACACCCGAAAATACTGATGTTACTGTAGCTGCACTGCACAATGACTACTACGGTTGCTACGGCCCGTCGGCCACCAATGCTGTCAGCCTGATCGAATATCCTGCCCAGGGAACAGTCGTTCTTAATGCCGACAGTACATTTACTTATTCACCCAATCCAAACGTTAACGGAGACGACAGTTTCGTTTACCGGATTTGCGATGCCGCCGGCAACTGCGACACCAGTATTGTGAGGATTAATATTGCTCCCGTCAATTATACACCAACAATTTCCTGTCCCGGCAATGTTTATTCAGGAACGGATGTTGGTATCTGCGGAGCAGTGGCAAATGATATTTCCGCCAATATATTTGACCTCGACGGCAATATAGTATCATTAACGTGGGCGATGACCGGAGCTACCACCGCAAACTCTCCGGCTACCGGGATAAATAACCTTTCAAGCTATGTCTTTAATTTTGGACATACCGATGTTACATATATTGTTACAGATGCAGATGGGCTTTCGGCATCATGCAGTTTTACAGTGGATGTTTACGATAGTGAGAATCCATCGATCATTTGCCCGCCTGACACTACGATAG
The DNA here is from genome assembly GCA_035403045.1 of Bacteroidales bacterium. Classification (GTDB taxonomy): domain Bacteria; phylum Bacteroidota; class Bacteroidia; order Bacteroidales; family UBA4417; genus UBA4417. The sequence goes on along the minus strand of DAONEL010000042.1, from coordinate 10,871 downwards.
CAATCGCTAATTGTAAGACGTTTGCTTCAGGGGTTACGCTTACACCTCCTCAGATTGATGACCCGTGCGGCTACCTTGCCCCGACAAATGATGCTCCGGCTCAGTTTCCACTGGGCGATACCCCGGTGATATGGACTGTTTATGATATAAACGGGAATTTCAGCCAATGCGGACAGATTGTGACTGTTGTACTTGCTCCTCCTATGTCTCTGACTATGAGTATGACTCCTGTAAACTGTCACAATGGAAATGACGGGACAGCAACTGTTTCAGTAGCCAATGGCACACCACCTTATTCTTATTCGTGGAATACAGTTCCTGCCCAAACCACGGCTACTGCCACAAACCTCACCGCAGGTAACTATACAGTAACAGTGTATGATGCCGACAGTTGTTCGGCAACAGCCAGCATTACAGTAACCCAGCCGGCAACAGCTTTGGCAGCCTCTTTAACAAATATCGTTAACGTAATCTGTTATGGCGATGCGAGTGGTTCGGTCACTGCAACGGCCAGCGGTGGTACATCCCCTTACCAGTTCAGTATCGACAGCATAAATTACCAGCCTTCAGGAATATTCAATGGTTTGACAGCGGGTAATTACTCCATGTTTGTGAGAGATGCTAATGGTTGCGATACTACGATAAGTTTTACAATAACACAACCTGATACGGCCCTTACCGTTGTCATTGATACATTCAACGACATCCTTTGCGCAGGCCAGTCCAACGGATCGGCAACAGCACTTGTCACCGGAGGCACAACCCCATACAACTATTCATGGAATACGGTTCCTCCTCAGACTACAGCCACTGCCACAGGTCTCACTGCCGGAACCTATATTGTTACTGTAGATGATGCCAATGGCTGCGGCCCGGTAACGGCTACTGTAACTATTGACGAACCTTTGCCAATAACGGCAACGGCTTCAGCGCTTCCTATACAGTGTCCCGGTGATAGCACCACTGTGACAATAGCAGCTTCAGGAGGCACAGGTACACTTGTTTATACATTTGATGGAGTTACGCAGACAGGGAATGGCATCTTTACCGGTATTCCGGCTGGCACCTACAACTGGAGCGTTACCGATTCGCTTGGTTGCGGCCCGGTTACAGGCACCCTTTCGGTTACAGAACCTGATACTATTGATGCAACAATCGCAGTCACAACTCCAATCGATTGTGCCGGCGGGACAGCAACTGTAACGATAACAGCTACTGGTGGCACTGCACCATATACATATATCTTTAATGGCGTCACACAAACAGGGAGTGGTGTGTTTGCAGGTATTCCTGCCAGTACAGGATACCTTTGGAGTGTTACTGATGGCAATGGCTGCAGCACTGTTGCAGGCACATTCGATGTCACCGAACCTGATACACTTGATGCAACAGCAGTTGAAACAACACCGGTTCCCTGTGTAGGTGGCACTGCAACAGTGACAATTTTTGCCACAGGAGGGACTCCAGCTTATACCTATACTTTAAATGGTATATCACAGGTTGGAAATGGAGTGTTCACCGGAATACCGGCAGGTGCAGGTTTAGCCTGGAGCGTTACTGATGCTAATGGCTGCGGACCCGTAACAGGCACAATTGACATAACTGAGCCGCCGATACCCATGGCATCAGCTTCTGTTACCATTCCGATTCCATGTGTGGGTGGAACTGCTACAGTCACTGTGATTGCAAGCAATGGAATGGAACCGTATACATTTACATTTAATGGTGTAACCCAGGTAGGAAACGGAGTGTTCACAGGAATTCTGGCCGGCACTTACAACTGGTCAGTGACTGATGCCAATGGCTGCGGCCCGGTGAACGGTACTCTTAGTGTTGCTGCACCTCCGATTCCTGCAGCATCTGCAGCTGTTACTACTCCGATACTTTGTAACGGAGGAACGGCAACTGTTACAATTACGGCAGTGAATGGAGTTGCCCCATACACCTATACATTTAATGGGGTGACTCAGGTTGGAAATGGAGTATATCCCGGGATTCCGGCCGGCACAGGATATGCATGGTCAGTTTATGATGCCAACGGATGCGGCCCGGTTACCGGATTAATTGATGTTACTGAACCTGATACAATTTCAGCAACAGCAACAGTTACATCCCCTGTCATCTGCATTGGAGCAACAGGAACGGTAACGATAGTTGCCAATGGCGGAACCGTACCTTATACATTTACATTTAATGGTGTAACCCAGGTCGGAAATGGTGTGTTCACAGGCATATACGCAGGGAATGGTTATGTATGGAGTGTAGATGATGTGAATGGTTGCGGACCTGTTACAGGGACACTTGATATTACCGAACCTCCCATACCGGCAGCCACTGCCGCTGTAACCGGTGATATTCTCTGTGCCGGAGGAACCGCAACAGTGACGCTAACTGCTTCGAGCGGTACAGCACCATATACATTTACTTTCAATGGTTTAACTCAGGTCGGAAACGGGGTGTTTACAGGAATTCCGGCAGGAATAGGGTATGTATGGACGGTTTATGATGCCAATGGCTGCGGGCCGGTCACAGGAACCTTAGATATCACTGAACCACTCCCTCTTACAGCGACAGCGGCAGTAACATCTCCTGTAATATGTGTGGGTGGCACAGCTACTATCACGATTTCTGCCAGTGGAGGTACATCGCCGTATTCATATACTCTCAATGGTATAACTCAGGCAGGTGATAGTGTTTTCACCGGAATTCCTGCCGGTACTTATGCCTGGAGTGTAACCGATGCCAATAATTGTGGTCCGGTAACGGGAACAATAACAGTTGACGTGCCACCTATTCCGGCTGCAACTGCCTATGTCTCATCGCCGGTTCCCTGCAATGGCGGGACAGCTTCAGTTACTATTTCAGCAGTCAATGGTGCAACTCCTTATACCTATACTTTTAACGGGATAACCCAAACAGGTGACAGCATTTTCACCGGAATACCCGCCGGCACAGGTTATCCATGGAGTGTGACTGATGCCAACGGTTGCGGCCCCGTCACCGGCCTGCTCGATGTGACTGAGCCTGCCGTATTGACAGCTTCTATTACTGCTCAAAGTACCAATATCTGTATAGGCGATTCAACAGGATTTGCTACTGTAACGCCTTTAGGAGGGACACCTGGCTATACTTATCTTTGGAATACAGTTCCGCCTCAAACAACGCAGACAGCCATCAACCTGCCGGCAGGAACCTTTACAGTCATTGTGACCGATACTAACGGATGTACAGCTAACACATCGGCAACAATCACTGAAATTGAACCGATTATTGCTGATGCCGGCCCCAGCCAGTTGCTTTGCAATGCTGATGTCACTTTCCTCGTCGGAAATGATCCGCAGCCGGGTATTGGCAGCTGGACCTTGATATCGGGGCCTAACAATCCTACCATCTTTCCGCCGACAGGAAGCGTAGCGGTTGTTGCCGGTCTTATTCCTAGCCCGATTCCATACATATTCAGCTACTCCATTGATCATCTGGGATGTGTGAGATCCGACACATTGACGGTTACCAATTTCAATCCGCCCACACCTGCCTATGCCGGTATTGATCAGGCATTCTGCAGTACAACCGGAAATGAATCTGTAGTGCTTACAGGCAACACACCGGTATTTGGAACCGGTTTATGGACTCAGATGGAAGGCCCGTCAATAGCTGTTATTTCTGATCCATTGCTTCCTACAACAAATGTATCCGGACTCACCTATGGCACATACGCCTTCCAGTGGATGATTTCCAATGGCATTTGCCAGGTAACGGACGATGTTGTTAACGTCACTGTAAATGCTCCACCAACTGCTTATGCCGGCGAGGATGACACCATTTGTGACGGCGCATCAATAACCCTGAATTCGTCTCTCGCTGCAAATTACACTACACTTCACTGGACAACTTCAGGTACCGGAGTGTTTGATGATCCTTCAGTTCTGCATCCGGTATATAGTCCTAGCGCCACAGATGTGCTTAATGGCACTGTAGCTCTCACACTTACTGCCGGCGCTGTTGAACCATGCGAAGATGCTTCTGATCAGATGATACTGACGATTGTTCCATTACCTGCAGTAAATGCCGGAGAAGACGGAACAACATGCCAGAATGAACCTTATACTGTAAGCGGTGCCGAAGCATTGAACTGTTCTTCAATCTCCTGGTCATCAACAGGCAGTGGAACACTTTCAAACACAACCACACTAACTCCTACTTATTCTCCGGCTATCGGAGAATCAGGCATCATATACCTTATTATATATGGTACCGGAAATTCGGCCTGCGGATCGGCTTCCGATACAATGGCACTGCAGGTTAATTCTCCTGCCATTGCCTATGCCGGACAGGATGAAACAGTTTGCGGCAATTCTCCTGTAACTCTAGGAACATCGTTCGCCAACTATTACAGTTCATTACTCTGGACAACGAGCGGAACCGGTTTCTTCAATGATCCCACGATGTTACACCCTGCATATATCCCAAGTATCACGGATATACAGAACGGGACAGTAGCTCTTACATTAACAGCTTCAGGCCTGGAACCTTGCAGCGATGCCTCTGATCAGATGATCCTCACGCTGGTTGGTTTGCCTTCAGTGTATGCCGGCCCTGATGCACAGGCATGCCAGGATATGCCATATACTGTTGCCGGGGCAGAAGCTTTGAATTGTGTTTCATTCGTTTGGACTACTACCGGAACAGGCACAATTAGTAATGAAAATACACTTACTCCAACGTACACTCCGGCAATTGGCGAAACGGGTACGATTAGCCTGATTCTTACAGGAATAGGTTTCTCGTCGTGCGGAAATGTTGCAGATACCATGCTGCTGCAAATAAACCTGCCTGTTGAAGTGAATGCCGGGCCCGATGCTGCCGTCTGCCAGGGAGAAACATATTCAGTTGCCGGAAGTTCAGCAGCTAATTACACAGTGCTGAAATGGACGACTTCCGGGACAGGCAGCTTTGATGACAGCGGAATTCTGAATCCTGTTTATACACCAAGCCCGAATGATCTGAATGATGGTTTCGTTTACCTCACTCTGACAGCAGGTGCATACGAGCCTTGTACTGATGCTGCTGATGAAATGAAACTCACCCTGAATAAACCTGCCTTGGTGAATGCAGGGCCAGATGCTTCGGTTTGTATGGGAGAACCATTCACTGTATCAGGCGCTGCTGCGCAAATGTTTACAAGTATCCTCTGGACCAGCAATGGATCAGGGACAATTTCTGACCCGGGCACGCTTTCTCCCACATATACTCCTGCAACAGGTGAAACAGGCCAGGTAACGCTCACGCTCACGGCAAGCAGCAGCGAGTGTGGTGATGTTTCTGACGAAATGATACTTACAATAAATACTACGGCAACAGCAAATGCAGGAGCTGACATCGCCACCTGTGATGTTACACCAATTCAAATCATCGAAGCTACTGCCGTCAATTATACTTCGTTATTCTGGACAAGCAATGGATCAGGGTCATTCAGCGATCCCATACTGCTTAATCCGGTTTACACACCCAGTACTGCCGATGTAAACATTGGAATGGTTGTGCTTACTTTAAATGCAACAGGAGTTGGCGGATGCGGAGATACGACAGATCAGCTTATCCTTACGCTGGTACCTCTGCCTGAGGCTGAAGCCGGAGTAAACGGGACTATATGCCAGGGCAACAGTTTTACTGTTTCAGGAGCTTCTGCCACAGCTTACGCTACCGTACAATGGTCAGTAGTGCCATCGTCAGCCGGGACACTCACCGATCCAACCACATTCACACCAACGTTCACACCGGCTGCTGATTTCTCGGGTATCGCTACACTTATCCTGAGTGTACAGGGAGAATCGGCTTGTGGTAGTTCTATTATATCTGATGAAATGTATGTTACAGTTAAAGAACGACCGGTGATCAGTGCAGGGCCCGACCAGACCATTCAGCCAGGAGCAACGGCGCTTCTCAATGGCAGCGCATCGGGAGCATCAGGATTTTACGGCTGGAGCTGGCAACCTGCTGATATGGTTTCCGATCCGGCGGTTTCTGCTCCTTTTACTGTCCCGCTTTATACCGAAACATCATTCACGCTCTCCGTTCTTGATATGACGACAGGGTGTGTGTCATCAGATAATATTACGGTCTTCATCAGTGAAACAGGCAGCGGAATAAAAGCAGTTGCTGATTTTGACACCACCCTCGTCAACACTCCCACTATAATAGCTGTTCTTGGCAACGATATAAATCCTGATGATCTTCCGTTAAATGTCAGTTTCTGCAGTTTCCCGGTTCATGGCATAGTTATCATCAATTCGGATAACACAATAACTTATTCTCCGTACCCCGGTTTTGAAGGGGATGATTCTTTCTGTTACCAGATATGTACCAGTGAAGAGCCGGTGATGTGTTCCGATACAATTGTTTATATCCACGTTAAGCAACCCGATATCAGCGACCTATTCATTTTCAATGGTATTTCTCCAAACAGGGATGGTAACAATGAAGTTTGGAAGATCAGGGGAATAGAAAATTATCCTGATAACAATGTCACAATCTACAATCGGTGGGGTGATGTGATTCGCAAAATATCTGATTATAACAATACTACACGTTCCTGGGACGGAACCAACGATGATGGCAAACTTATGCCGAATGGCACATATTTCTATGTTCTGGAAATAGAAGACCTGGGCATCAGGAAAGGTTGGATACTAATAAGAGGAGAGGAATAAGGCATGATAAAAAAACTCGTCACAATGAAAAAACTGATCTTGATATTTTCCATGCTGGCTGCACTTAACGGGATGGCTCAGCAGGATGCACTATTCAGCCAGTATATGTTCAATAAACTCACGGTGAATCCTGCATACGCGGGTAGCCGGGAGGTGTTCAGCGCCGATCTGATAAGCAGGTACCAATGGGTTGGATTCGACGGTGCACCTAAAACGTTGTCACTGAGCATGCATTCTCCGCTTAAAAACGAGCATATGGCACTTGGCTGCTATGTTTACAGCGACAATATTGGTGCAACCCTCGACCAGGGAGCCCAGGCAGTTTATGCGTACAGGATTATACTGCCTAAAGGCAAACTCTCGCTGGGAATTTCAGCAGGCATGAAATATTATAACATCGATTTCAGCAAAGTGTATGTTGAAGACCCTGATTACTTCTTCTATGGGCAGCAGGAGAAAAAGATAATCCCCGATGCAAACTTCGGAATATATTATTATAACAATCACCTTTACGCCGGTCTGTCGTCGAAGCAACTATTACAAAATGAGTATGCGCTTGTCAATACCAGTGACGGAACATCGTATTCCAGGCTGGTCCGGCATTTCTATGGTATGGCCGGGTTGGCTATCCCGGTGTCCGACAATGTTATATTCCGGCCGTCAACACTGGTGAAATTTGTAAAGAATGCTCCCTGGCAGATCGATCTGAATGCCAGTTTCCTGATCAATGATATCCTTTGGATAGGCGCTACTTACAGGACTGATAACACACTGTGCGGAATGGCTGAACTGCTCGTTGGAAAAAGCCTCAGAATAGGATATTCATATGATTACAACCTCAGTCCGATGAGAAACTATAATTCAGGCTCACATGAGATCAGGCTGGGTGTTGACTTTGACCTGCTGAAAGTGAGAATGCTCACCCCCAGGTACTTTTAATTGATAACTTTAACCTTTGCAATGCTCCGGATATGAACACAAAATACTTAACATGGCTGCTGATTCTTGTCTTGCTTGCTGAAAGTGCAACCGCACAGATCAAAAAAGCTGACAAATTATATAAGAGTTACAGCTATGCTCTGGCAATACCATACTATCTAAAAGTTGCACAAAAAGCTAAAAGCAAGGACCATGAAAAAGCCATTATCAGGCTGGCCGACTGCTACAGGCTTACCAACGACCAGTTGAATGCAAAAGCATGGTATGCCAGGGCAGTAAAATTGCCTTCGAGCCAGGATATCAATTGGTTTTATTACGGACAGGCACTTCGCTGTTCACAGGAGTATGACCTGGCAAAGGAAGCCTACGAACAATATGCCGAACTGGTTCCCAGCGACCCACGGGGTGAAGCTTATGCTGCCTTCTGCACCCAGATTGATAAACTCAATGATATACCAGCCGCTTTTGAAATAAAGAATGTAAAAAATCTGAATTCCCAACATGCTGATTTTGGTCCGGCATTTTATTCCGACGGAATAGTATATACATCAGATCGCAGGCAAAATTTTGTGGATGATAAACGTTATGAATGGACCAATTTCAATTATCTCGACCTGTTTTTCGCATCACCTAAATACCTTGATCAGTATTTTCAGGATATGAATGACCCGAAGTCCTTCTCCGGTAAATTCAACCAGACATTTCATGACGGGCCGGCTGCCTTTGCCTGCCACGACAGCCTGGTGTATTTTTCCAGGACCGAGATAGGCAACGAGAAACGGGATAATGACAATTTTCGGACAATAAAACTCAAGATTTTCTGGTCGAAGAACAACGGTACATGGAGCACTCCGGAACCTTTCTTCCTTAATTCAAACAGCTATTCAGTCGGACATCCCTCGCTTACCGAAGATGGAAAAACACTTTATTTCGTTTCCGACATGCCCGGAGGACTGGGTAGTACTGATATTTACCGGTGCGAATGGCAAAACGGACATTGGGGTGAACCGGTCAATCTGGGTGATAAAGTAAATTCATTTGGCAATGAAATGTTCCCCACAATAGTTGGTGACAAACTTTATTTCGCTACCGATGGCTTTCCGGGTTTTGGCGGATTAGATGTTTTTTGCACTACCCTTAAAGATGGAAACTGGTCAGTTCCAGAAAACCTGGGTGCTCCAATTAACTCTTCTTTCGATGATTTTTCATTTATCATTGATAAAACAGGGAAGTCGGGTTTCTTCGCATCTTCCCGTCCGGGAGGAGTCGGCAGTGATGATTTGTATGCATTCAAAACTATTCCGGTAAAAGAAACAAAGAAGAAGAAGGCAAAAACTTCGGCTGAAGGAGATGAAATGGGCGAAGGAGACCAATTGCTGGCTACCGAAATATCAGGAATTGTAAAGAACAAGGAATCAATGCAGCCAATGAGCGGAAGTACCGTATTTCTTCTTAATACAAACACCGGTAAAGTTAAGGTACTGAAGACCGATGAAAACGGGCAATATAAATCAATGATTCAGAGAGGAATTATGTATGTGGCAAAAGCAATGAAGAATAATTACCTGGCCGACTGCCTCACGTTTAACTTTTCAGCGGAAGATACCGTTTCACATGTCACATCACCCCGCGATCTGCTGCTCGACAGCTTATCCCTGAATAAGATATTCAGGATTCATAATATGGATTATGAGATAGCAAATATCTATTACGATTTCAATAAATACTATATCCGCCCCGATGCTGCAGAAGAACTCGACAAACTCGTACAGGTAATGAAGGAAAATCCGGTCACAATTGAGCTGGGATCCCACACTGACTGTCGTGGCAGCGATGAATACAATCTTGATTTGTCGCAGAAGAGAGCGGAATCTGCTGTCCGGTATATAATATTACAAGGTATTGATGCATCTAGGATCACCGCAAGAGGATACGGAGAGTCGCGCCTGGTCAATCATTGTGCCGATGGTGTCTATTGCACTCCTGAAGAACATCAGGCCAACCGCAGAACTGAATTCAAAGTCACGGGATTCAACAGTTCCGATACACGCAATACCTTTGATATGGATAAATTCATTGATGGCGAAAGTATCCCGGTTTATATGTTCGACAGGGATTTCTTCATCAATTGCCTGCAGGAAAAGATGGCTGACAGGAAAGTATCTGTTGGTGATATTGATGAGATTCAAAATGAACCTAAAGCAAAACAACCGGACTATGTAACAATTCCATCAGAAACAGAGAGCCGGGAAAGCAATGATGTAGAAATACTACAGGACAATGGTGAGATATCATACAGAGTACAGTTATTTGCTCTGTCAAATGATAAATCTCTCACTGATACCGAATTTGAAGGTCTCGAAAGCGTATACATGTACAGGCAAAATGGCTTGTACAAATTTACAGCCGGACTTTTCAGTGATATGGAACAGGCACGCAGGTACCGTAATTATTTACTCAATCTTGGATTTACTGATGCCTTTGTTGTCACATTTATTGATGGCAAACGCTGGGACGGGCGTTAATAAGGAGACATCAGCGGCCTTATACCTTATTACTATAATGGAAGAGCATCAAGCCTCGACAAGCCAGAGGCAAGGATGTTCTCTAACGGATTCTTGTTATAGCTGCATTTAGGAACTGAAATTTTCAGGTCTCAAGGGGTGTTTTCTCACACAATCTTCCCAAAAATTGCGAGTCAGATGCCTGATTCCAAAAAATAATTTACACTGTAAATAGCAGCAGATCAAATAGAAAGAAGGAGGAGTTGAAATATTTTCAAATTATTTTCATTTAATTGTTGCACATTAAAAATATAGTTTTACCTTTGCACTCCCATTTCGGGGAATACGTTCTTTAACAGGCTGAATAAAGGATTCATAGAGATATCAAAGAGTAATGTAACTGGTTGGGAATTTGGAAGGTTGAAAAAAAATTACTTTTTTTTGCAAAAATGTTTGGAGATGTCAAAATATGATCTACCTTTGCAGCCCGTTTCAATAACGAACAACGTTCTTAAATAAATTGTTAATATCTTTCCTGAAAAGAAAGTTGGTAAATAGGAAAATCTGTTTAATTTTGCAGTCCCAATTTTGGGTTATAAATGAAGCAGAAAGGTAGCGGGGAAGGTAGAATAAACAAGTTAGATCGATCCCTTCGGGGAAAACATAGATCAAAAGTTCTTTGAAAGACTGAAGCTAAAAACAATCACAGTAGCGAATA
>DAONEL010000041.1:18766-20632 GCA_035403045.1 Bacteroidales bacterium | reverse complement strand
TCGATCGGCTCACCGCGTCGTACGATGCACTTTTCGAGCAGGTTAGGCTTACCGGGGTGAACAGCAGGGGAGGAAGGTTCGAGAGCTTTGTGGACATCAGAAACAGGTTCCAGTACTTCATATTCCACCCTGATCATAGCGGCCGCTTTGCGGGCAGTGGCTTCGTCAACAGCCACCACACCGGCCACCACATCACCTATGTAACGGGTGGTTTCACCAATACCGATCATGAGTGGCCAGTCGCTGATTATCAGTCCGGTATAACGGTTGCCGGGTATGTCCTTTGCAGTGAAAATCCCGGTTACACCTTCAACCTTCAGAGCCTCAGAGGTATCGATTTCGAGGATTTTTGCCCGCGGGTGATCGGTGAATCTCAACGCACCAAAAAGCATTCCTCCAAATTGCATATCGTTGACAAACAATCGCTTGCCAATGGCAGTCTCATATGCCTGGTATTTCAGCATAGGTTGGCCTGCACCTCCCTGCAAAGGCATTTCATCAGCAGTCTTTCCGTCACGGAGTTTTTCCAGCGCTTCACAGATCGCATCAATGATTTTTACATACCCGGTGCACCGGCACATGTTCTGGTTGATGGCTTTGGCGATTTCACGGCGCGTTGGATTGGTGTTTTCTGAAAAGAGCACTTTCGTACGCATGATGAGCCCGGGAGTGCAGAAACCGCACTGAACGGCCCCTTTGTTTACGAAAGCACCGGCAATCACATCACGCACAGCGGCAGGAATCCCTTCCATGGTTTCAATCACGGCGCCTTCGAGGAACTTCATTTTTTGGGTGCAGGCGAGCCTTGCTTTTCCATTGATTTCAATCGTGCAGGCGCCACAGGCAGCCTGACCCGAACAGCCATCCTTGGCGGAGGTAATTCCTTCAGCAAGCCGCAGGTAGTCAAGCAGCGAAATTTCTTCGTTACCGTGATACTCTTTCTTTTGGCCGTTCAGGGAAAAGGAAACCATTTATTTACCGTCCAAAAATAGCGTTAAGAGATTCAATATCAGGAGATACCGGCCTGGGCAACTGAATGCGGGCCTGCATTGATTTCAGGTCTTTTAAGCCGCTCCCGGTGAGCAAAACCACATTCCGTGAGCCTGCTTCCATCATTCCTGCTTCCCTGTATTTCATCATGCCTGCAAAAGCAGCTGCGGCTGCAGGTTCGGCAAAAAGCCCCGTGCTACGGGCAAGCTGCACCGATGCATCAAGTATCTCTTTATCGCTTACCGTCATTGTTTCCCCGACATACTGCCAGAGATAATCAGCCGACATGTAGAAATTGGCTGGAACGTCCACCGAAATGGAGTCGGCGATGGTTGAAGAAGGCGTTGAAAGGAAATCATCGGCATGCAGGTTGCTGACGAGGTTTTTACTGCCTTCGGCCTGAACGGCAACAATTACGGGCATTTTTTCAATGATTCCAAGTTGCAGCAGATCTTCGAAACCTTTATAAACGCCAGACAGAATGACACCGTCGCCTGTTGGAATGAAAATCCGGTCGGGAATCTGCTCACCCAGTTGACTGAAGATTTCGAATGAGACTGTTTTCTTCCCTTCGATAGTCAGCGGGTTAAAAGCGGTGTTGCGGTTGTAGAAGCCGAATAATTCAGTGGCTTTCACGCTCAGGCTGAAAGCATCATCGTAAGTGCCGGCCACCGGAACGATCTGTGCTCCGTACATCACGATCTGTGTGAGTTTAGCCAGCGGCGCTGCAGCTGGAACGAAAATCACTGATTTCTGGCCTTGCGCTGCACAGATGCCCGCCAGCGATGAACCGGCATTACCGGTGGAGGCAGCGATGATACTGTCAATGCCATGTTCCTTTGCCCATGCCGAGACAATGGCCGAAGCCCTGTCCTT
>DAONEL010000041.1:17041-18666 GCA_035403045.1 Bacteroidales bacterium | reverse complement strand
CAGTCTTCATCGTCGATGGCGGTTACAACGTTGGTATTCTTCACGTTATGTATCCATGGAACGTGCTTGTCGCCGATGCCTTCGATGCGGTGCCCGCCAAATCCATTCATCAGCAGGGTAGGGCATTGCAGGGCTTCGGAGGCGACAACTTTAATTTCCTGGTGCCTGGTTCGCAGAAAATCTCCGGCAGCGATGGTTCCGGCAGAGCCCGTGGCCGAAATATAGGCAGCCAGTTTTGAATCAGGTCCGGCAATGCTCCGGAAAATTTCTTCAATGGCATGTCCCGTGATTTCGTAATGCCAGCAGCTGTTTCCAAATTCATCAAACTGGTTGAAGATGATGCAGTCTTCGCGGGTGCGGCGTATTTCCCAGCATTTGTCATAAATTTCCTTCACATTGGATTCACAACCGGGTGTGGCGATCACTTCGGCGCCTATTTCCCTGAGCCATGTGAAGCGTTCGCGGCTCATCTCTTCGGGGAGGATAGCCACCGCGGTGACATCCATGAGGTATGAATCGAATGCGCCGCCGCGGCAATAGTTGCCTGTTGATGGCCACACCGCCTTGTGGTATGTGGGATCGAACTGGCCTGTGATGATGCGCGGGGCAAGGCATCCATAGGCTGCGCCAACTTTGTGTGCACCGGTCGGAAACCATTTTCCGAGCATCACAACGATCCGGGCATCGACTCCGGTAAGCGCTTTGGGCAATTCAATGAAGTTTGGACTGCCAAAAAGCCCTCCTTTCGATACGGGTTCGTTTTTCCAGGTAATTCTGAAAAGATTCAGCGGGTGCAGGTCCCAAAGACCAATGTTTTTAAGCTGATCCTTGATTTTACCGGGAATCAGCCCAGGATTTTGCATCTGTGCAAAGGTCGGCAGGATTATTCCTTTTTCCCGGTATCGGTTGACAGCGCGGCGGAGAATTTCCTGGTTTATCACTTGATCGGTGGTAGATATCATAATTTATAGCATTTTTAGTTCAAAATCAGAGTATTATTAGTTTGGAATTTGTAAATTAAATTTTTAGCCCAAACACGGAATTGTGTGCCACGTTTTGAATTGACCCGGTAACCAACAGAAATAATTACATCCAGATTATAGAATTCTACGTAACGTATAACATCTCTTTCGCCCTCAGTTTGAACTGTTGCATTTTTTGCAACAGTTGCGTCCCGAATTAATTCTCCTTCACGAAAAATATTTGTCAGATGCCTGGATATAACAGATTTATCTCTCTCAATAAGTTCTGCAACCTGATTAAGTGTCAGCCAAAGAGTTTCATCTTTGAACATGACTTCAAGATTTCCATATCTACCTGATGGATAGGAGACGATATCTTCTTTTGGTTGCATAAGTATCAAATGGCTAATAAATTAACTGTCTCGCTCCCTCCATAATTACACTCATTTCAGCTGCAAAATTGAACCTGCACTCTTTCACGCATGGGGTGAGGAATTCTGCGCTCAGCAGGCTGAAATCCATGGGATTGAGGGTAGCCTTTACCTGGTCGGTTTCGTAAATATAGAGATTATCCTGTAAAGTGAGCGTTTTGATGCTCTCATTGTGCTTGTAGATCAGTATTTCCCTGCCCGGAAGCCGGCTCAGCATATAGCCTTCGTGCTC
>DAONEL010000041.1:11671-16941 GCA_035403045.1 Bacteroidales bacterium | reverse complement strand
TTCAGCAGTTCATCCATGCCGGTGATCTTGCTGCCCTTTCCAGGGTTGATACCGGGGTTTAATCCGAAGTCGCTGATGATCTCAGCCGCGGCTTTTCTGCCATCGGCAATGGCATTGATAGCAGTTGAAGCGCCGCGCAGGGCGTCACCACCGATATAGAGCTTTTCGATTGACGTTTTGTAACTTCCTGAATTGGTGCGGAGATTTTCTTTGTCAACAAAATCGATATCAAGCTGCTGGCCTATCGCGGGAATGATCGTAGCACAGGCTATTTCGAATTCAGAGCCGGGAACTTTGATCGGTGCTGGCCGCCCGTCAGCACCTTTCATCGCCAGGATGTTTTTCGAGCATTTCAATCCTGTGACTTTTCCATCTGTCGTGATAACCGCTTCCGGATTTGTAAGCTCCACGATATCAATTCCTTCTTCTTTCACAGCGCGTATCTCACCCTGGTCGGCAGGCATTTCCTTAATAGTTCTGCGATACACTATCGTCACTTTGCCATCTTTTCCAACCAGCCGGAAGGCTGTTCTTGCTGCATCCATGGCTGTGTTGCCGCCACCGATTATCACAACCTGATTGCCGGTACCGGGAGAGAGTCCTTTTTTCACTTTGAACAGGAAATCAAGCGGATCGATGACGCCATGAGAATTAATGCCAGGTATATCCAGTTTGACTGATTGTTGTGCCCCCGCTGCCATGAAAACCACATCATGACCGGCCCGCATCGTATCGAAATTTGCAGCATTGACCCTGAAACCGTCGTAAAGCTTTACTCCTGAAGATAAGATTCGCCGGATATCCTTTTCGATAGCTTCGCCAGTGAGCCTGAATGCCGGGATGGCGGTTGAAACCATACCGCCGGTAATGTTTGCCTGTTCGTAAATATCAACGTCAAATCCGGCCTGTCGCAGAAACCATGCACAGGATAAACCTGCAGGGCCGGCTCCGATAATGGCGGCTTTCATTCCATTGGAAATCGAATTGAAAGGCTTGTGATCAGCAGGATGATTTTCGGCGACAAACCGCTTGATTTCCCTTATCTGTAAAGCCTTGTCATAGTTGATACGGGTGCATTTTAACTGGCACAGATGGTCGCATACCATGCCTGTGACCGAAGGAAACGGATTGGTGCGGAAGATGGTTTCAAAGGCTGACTGTAAATCTCCTTCTGCCGTAAAATGCATGTATTCAGAGATTTCCTGGTGCGTGGGGCAGGTATCCACACACGGAGCATGAATGCAATCGAAGAATCCAAGCGGCCTCGAAGTTTTGATGGATGGCTCTGCGAGTGAATTCTTGTGATACGCCTTATTATCAACGACCCGGGCAGCATAGCCGGCCAGGTTTTGCCTGGCTGCTTCCCTGCCTGAGGAGCCTTCGTTGCCAGATTCTTTTATGATGTAATCATCAATAGAAGCTGCATTCAGTTCTGTAAACTTATTTCGCAGATTATCAATATATTGCCACAGCCTTCCATAACCTCCGGGTTTCAAAAGGTCGCTGCAGACGGTCACAGGTTTCAGCCCGCAGGCGATCACATCAGCAATATTGAAGCAATCCACTCCGGCCGAAAAGGAAATATCAAGCTTGCCCTTAAAGTCATCCTGCAGTTTGGCGGCAAGCCTGACACTGATTGGATGCAAAGCGCGGCCGCTCATGTACATCATCTGTTCCTTCTCGTTGAACACCTGCCTGATGTTTACACTTTCCAGTGTATTGGTAAGTTTCAGGCTGAACGTAAGATTTTGCCTGTCAGCGCTTTCCTGCAGATTGTTTATAATTGAAAGGGCATCTCTGTACTTCAGGTCATGCCCGAATGCGATGTCGGGAACCTGTGTAGTGAAACCGAGCTTATGATTCAGAATATCAGTTAGTTCTTCTTTTCCCAGCAGGGTTGGGTTGAGTTTAACGGTTGTATGCAGTTTCGTTTCGTTGATCAGGTACATCCCGATTTTCTCAATCTCTTCAGGCGGACAGCCATGCATGGTGCTCAGCGTGACATTGTTGGAAATGCACGACGAAATATCGATGCTGTCAATTGCAGGATAGAAAGGTCTTACCGCTGCTTTGGCGCGGTCCAGTTCTGCGCTGCAATCCTGCATTTTTGAAAGAAACCACTGTACGTTTTCCTTCATGATGCCCTCGAGGTTGTAACCGATACTCATGTTGAATATCGTTCCAACAGGCCCGTCAAATCCAAGTTCATGACGAATTACATGGATCATTATCCAGGCGTTCAGGTATTCGCTGAACGATTGCTCAACTTTCAGTTCCTGCGACCACTCACAGTTATAGCCTTCGTCCTGCATATCTATACAGGGCTTTGAAACTTCAAGCTCATCAAGGGTTTGGATAGTTTTTAGCTCTATGTACCTCGCACCGCAGAGCCAGGCTGCAATGATGTTAAGTGCCAGTTGGGTGTGTGGGCCTGCTGCCACGCCCAGAGGTGTCTCAAGTACCTGTCCGTAACGAGTCAAACGGAGAGGATCACTGGACTGCGGTTTAAAGAAAAGATTTGCGGGAATGCCGAAAAACCGATTGCTTTTTATTTGGGCAACCGTCATTTTCAGCAAGTTGGGAAGTGGTATGGGGGAAAATTTGTCGGGCACGGTGCAGAAATTACTCTCAAAGGATTTAGTGTACCAAATTTAGGACAAATTGGTAACAAAATCAGCCAGGAAATTTCTGCTGTCGTACTTTCAGGTTACGGTGACCGTAAGATCGCGATTGACAGGGCTTGTGAGCCCAAATCATGTACTTTATATGTTGAGATCAACAATGTGATAATCAGGTATTTTAGTCCGGTAAGGGTTTGCGCAGGCACAATGTATTAAAGCCGGTCAGCCTGAAACTTCTCTAAAGTGTCAACTCTAAAACCGTCAATATTTCTCTGTTTGTCCGGTTATCCCACCTGTTCTATTTCGTAGCCGGCTTTTTTCACACCTGATAAAACTTCGGCGGCGACATCTTTATCGCTTTCAACAACCAGCAGACGATCGTTGACTGAGAGATCCACATTCCAGTTTGTGATGCCCTCAATACTGTTCATGGCAGGTGTAATGGCACTGATACAACCATTGCATTTAAGATTCGTCTTGAATTTTTTTGTTTCCATTTTCTGTCTAATGTATTATTTGTCAGATTTTTACTCTCTTTAGTCTCAGGCTGTTTGTAACAACTGTGAGTGAACTCATTGCCATGGCTGCCCCGGCAATCATTGGATTTAGCAGGAATCCATTAACCGGATAGAGCAGGCCTGCCGCAAGCGGAATGGCTATGACATTGTAGAAAAATGCCCAGAAAAGATTCTGGTGTATGATCCTAACCACCCATTTTGACAACCTGATGGCGCTCACTGCATGGGTCAGTTCGGGTTTCATGAGGATGATTCCTGCACTTTCGATGGCTATATCGGTTCCGCTTCCCATTGCAATGCCTAGATCAGCCTGAGCAAGGGCATATGCATCGTTGATGCCGTCGCCAACCATGGCTACATTTCTGCCTTCTGATTGTAACTTGCTCACAATGGCTCCCTTACCATCAGGAAGAATACTGTGCCTCACTTCTTCAATACCAGCGAGCCCGGCTATGTGCATTGCCGCTTTTTCAGTATCCCCGGTTACAAGTATAGTCTTGATGCCCATACTGTTAAATTCTTGTACCGCCTGTACCGACCCGGGTTTGATCTGATCGGATACTGATACGATGGCTACAATGGTGTTTTCAACAACCACGTAAACGAAAGAATTGACAGCGCCATTATCGGGTACACCGGCAATACTAACTCCCTGCGACAGCAGCAAAGCATCGCTGCCGATCACTATTGTTTTACCATCTTTTATGGCTTTAATTCCTTTGCCGGGTATTTCTTCAATTGATTCAAAGTCACCGTGACTGCTCACCACATCGGGATAAGCGCTTTCAAGCAGATTGCAGATTGCTGATGCCAGCGGGTGATTCGACAGTTTTTCAGCCCGGTATAACAATGCGGCATATTCTTTCTCACCTGATAACCAGCGGATTGAAACTGATGGTTTACCAGATGTTATGGTTCCTGTTTTATCTAAGATGACGGTATCAACCTTACACGCATCTTCGAGCGACTGTGCATTTCGAATGATCATGCCAACAGAAGCCCCCCGGCCTATCCCGGCGATCAGGGCCATTGGTGTTGCAAGTCCCAGCGCACAGGGGCAGGCGATTACAAGCACACTGATGGTTGTCACAAACGCACGGCTTATGTCATGGCCGAAAATCAGCCACCCCGAAAATGTCAGCGCGGCTAAGATGAATACTGTCGGAACAAAAATGCTCGCGATTTTATCAACGAATTTCTGGATTGGAGGTTTTGACGATTGTGCTTCATCTACCAGCCTGATAATTTGCGAAAGGACAGTCTGGTTGCCGGATTGTTGCGCTTCCACTTCCAGCAACCCCTGCCTGTTCAACGTTCCCGCAAACACATGGTTACCGGGCTCTTTGGCAACGGGCAAAGGTTCGCCGGTGAGTGCACTCTCATCAATAGATGCATTTCCTGATATTACAACCCCGTCGACCGGTACGCGATCACCTAGACGGATAGTTACGACATCTCCCGGAACTACATGCACTGCCGGAATCTCAAAATTTTCATCACCCCGCCTGACGGTGATCTTTTTGGGCTGAAGCCCTGTAAGTTTGCGGATTGCAGACGAGGCTTTTGCCTTAACATTTTCCTCGAGGAAACGGCCAAGGAGTATGAACGTGATGATGATAACGGCAGATTCGTAATACACATGTGCTTCTATTCCGCGTGATTCCAGCACCATCGGTACAATTGTGTTGAAAAGGCTCAGGAGAAAGGCAGCGCCGGTACCGGTGGCCACCAGGGAATCCATGGTGAATATTCCATGCCTTGCCTGCCGGATAGCTGCCGGGTAGAATTCCTGGCCGGAATAGAAAATGACGGGCAACGACAGGATCAGCAGCAGGTAATTCTGGTAAGGAAACATATGGTGAAATACCATCGACAACAGGAAAACAGGAACACTGAAGAGAACCGCAATGATCAGGCGGTTTCGGAGAACCTGCTTTCTCCTGTGCTCCACCTGCTCTAATTTTTCAGAACGGTCTTCAGTATCGGTTAAAAAATCATAACCAATCCCCTGTAATGTTTTACGTAGTGTTTCAAGATCGACGACTGACTGATCATATTCCAGCCGAAGCGTTTTGTTACCGTAATTCACCTGCGCAGAGGCAACGCCATTCTGGGATTCCAGCATCGACTG
>DAONEL010000041.1:0-11571 GCA_035403045.1 Bacteroidales bacterium | reverse complement strand
TACCGTAATTCACCTGCGCAGAGGCAACGCCATTCTGGGATTCCAGCATCGACTGAACACTCACGGCGCAGGCTGCACAGGCCAAACCGGTCACCGGGAAAGATTCTTTTTGTAGTTCGGGCATTTTCAAGACTCTGTCACAAAACTAACAGTTTTAAAGCAGTAATGTTGCTGCAGCATGATGATTTCAGCCGGTAATGTTTGTGGTAAAGCCGGAAAAAGAAAGACGCTGCGGTTACCCGGTCAGCGTCTTTCTTTGAACAACGAAAGAACTTAAATGTCTGAAATTGATTGACTTATTTGACGAGAAATTTTGTTTTCTGATTCCCGATGGTCACTTCAAATTCACCGGGTTCGGTTACCCATTTGGATGTGGCATCCACGAAAGCCAGCTCGTTGGGATGAATTTTGAAACGCACTGTTTCCTTTTGCCCGGGTTCCAGTGCTATTTTTTTAAAGCCTCTGAGACGCTTAACGGGAGGTGTGATGCTGGCATAAAGATCAGAAATGTACAATTGCACCACCTCTTTACCTTGCCTGGTTCCCGTGTTCGAAACATCCACACTGATACTCAGCGAGTCATTCAGGGTAATTTCAGCCGGCGATACAACCAGGTTTGAATAGGCAAATGTAGTATAGCTCAATCCCGCTCCGAATTCAAACTGCGGTATGGTCACAACATCAGGAACAAGTTCAGTGTATTTCTCATCGTAATTGCTCAGGGCATTCGGTTCGCGAGGATATGTGAAAGGCAGTTTCCCTGATGGGTTTACATCGCCGAAAAGAACATCAGCGATGGCAATACCGCCTTCATTGCCAGGCAGATATGCCATAACAACTCCACTCATTTTGTCAGCAAATTTGCTGATAAGCCTGGGACGGCCCTCGGTAAGAACAAGAATGACCGGCTTACCAGTTGAAGCCAGTTTTACGGCAAGTTCAGCCTGTGCCTCAGGAAGGTACATGTCGCCGATGCTGCCAGGTGACTCGGCATACGACATTTCACCAAGGCAAAGTACAATGTAATCGGCAGAACGGCCCAGTTGCAACGCTTTGTTTATATCAGTGAGCGAATCGAAGGTTGTGCCTTCAGCCCAGGAAACATTTTTCTGCCCGATTTTCGCCTGAATAGCTTCTAGAATCGTCAGCTTATCAGAGTCGAAGATGTCAGCATCAATGCCCAGCCATGACCTTGACCAGCCGCCATTGAGGCAAACCATGGTGTTGGCGGCGAAACCTGTGACCAGCACTTTGGCTGTTTTAGGTAACGGGAGCACATCGTTTTCGTTTTTCAGCAGCGTAATACATTCCTTAGCAGCTTCTTCACTTGCCATCCGGTGCTTTTCTGACCCATAATCGGGATAGTCTTCAGCAGGGTAGTAGGGGTGTTCGAAAAGGCCAAGTTCGAATTTTAATTTCAGGATTCGCCTTACGGCCTCGTTGATGCGGGATTCGGGGACTTCGCCTTCTTTCACAAGTTCGAGCAGCAGATCATAGAAGCTGTAATTGTAAGGCACCATGCTCATATCAATACCTGCCATAACAGCCATTTTTACGGCTTCTTTCGGTGTGGCGGCCACATGATGTTTGGTGTAGAGGCGGATGATATCTTCGAAGTCGCTTACGGCAAGGCCCTCAAAACCATGCTCGTCGCGAAGTACTTCGGTGAGCAGGTAATGGCTGGCATGAACCGGAACGCCATTGATCTCAGCAGAGTTGATCATTATGGTGTGTGCTCCTACATTTATAGCGGCAGCGAAAGGAGGCAGGAAATATTCACGCAGGTAATTGTCAGGTATCCAGGCGGGTGTGCGGTCTTTTCCTGACAAAGGGAAACTATATCCCAGGTAATGTTTCATGCAGGAAGCCACTTTGTATTTATCGGCAATGTTGTCGCCTTCATAGCCTTTGATCATTGCGCGTGTCATCTGGCTGGTCAGGTAAACGTCTTCACCGAATGTTTCCCACATACGCGGCCAGGAGGCTTTTCGCCCGAGGTCGAGAACCGGGGAAAAGTTCCAGGGAATGGCCGCAGCGCGCGTTTCGTAAGCCGTTATTGATGCCGCTTGCTCGGCAAGAGCCGGGTTCCAGGTTGCTGCCATGGCTATTTGTTGCGGGAAAAGAATGGATTTTTCGGCGTAATTATTTCCATGGATAGCGTCAATTCCATAGAGCACAGGGATTTTGTGAGGCGATTTCATGGCCATATCCTGTATTGAGGCCATGATCTTGTACCAGTACTCACGGGAGAAGCAGTGCTTTGTCACATTCAGTATTGAACCCACATGATGACCGATGACCGCCTCACGAAGCTTTGCCGTGTCAATCTGATGTGGTTCCAGTATTGAATCATTTCGTGTTGCAGAAATCACATCCAGTGTTACCTGCGTCATCTGGCCGACTTTTTCTTCGATTGACATTTGCGAAAGCAGCTTATCTACCTGCGCATCAATCTCAGCTGATGACTTTGTGCCGTCAGGCGCTTGTTGTTGCCTGCAACCGGCAGAAGTCAGTATTAGAAATACTAAACCTGTGAGGATCAAATAAATGGTTCTCATAGTTGTGTTTTTATGTTTGTGATTATTAACAGTTTTTTGAAATAATTTCGGCACGACGCATCACTTCAAGGCTCATTCTTCCGTTGTGATACGGACATTTCCAGAAACCAGCTTTGTCGTCGGTGTTATTAATGCTGCCATCGGAATACACACCCCAGTGCCATTCACCGTTTTGTTTGTCAACCAGTTTTTCGAGAATGAAGTCGAAGCAGCCGTCAGCCATCTTCAGCCAATTTTGATTGCCTGTGAGTTCAAACCCGTTGATCAGGCCAACAACTGCTTCAGCCTGTGGCCACCAGTGCCGCTGTGTGTCGGTGTGGCCGTTGAGTTTTTTCTCGTAAATCAGGCTGTTGTCGGGCTGCATTCCTTCCAGCGAAGCTTTCAGGATGTTTATGCAAATATTTTCCGCCTTTTTTATCATTTCAGGGTCTCCAAGCACTTCAGCAGCTTCATAAAGCAGCCACGAGCATTCGATGTCATGACCGTAGGAAATATCAGATGATTTCAACGTCCAGAATTCATCGAAGAACAGGTTCAGGTGCCAGGTTTCATGGTTTACGATGTGGTCGAAGAACATGCCGATAAGTTCACGCAGCTGTTTGGACAGATGATCATCCTTCCATACGCGGTAAAGGTTTGTGTAGGCTTCGAGGATGTGCAGATGCGTGTTCATGGTTTTCTTCTCATTCGCATCTTTGTCACTCAACCGGAGGTCTTCCAGTAGTTTCCAGTCGCGGCTGTAAGCTTCAAAGTAGCCTCCGTACTCCGGATCATAACTGTATTTCTCTATCAGGTGAAACAGGTCAATTGCCATTTTTAGGCTTTCCTGGTCGTTGGTAGCCAGGTAAAATTCTGAAAGTGCATATATGCTGAAAGCCAGCGAATAGATCTGCTTTTTCGTGTCAAGCGGATTGCCCTTGTAATCAACTGACCAGTATATGCCTCCGAATTCCTTGTCAGTGAAGAATTTAAAGATGTAATCTCTGGCGCGAGATGCCGCATCCAGGTACTCTTCTTTGCCAAGTGCCCTGTAAGCTGCTGAGAACGTCCACAAAATCCTGGCATTTAAGATTCCGCCTTTGGGAGCGCTGGTTATGAGGTCGTTATTGCCTGTGATTTGGCCATAATAGCCGCCATTATCTGCATCGGTCATTTTTTCGAACCAGAAGGGGAGAATGTCATCAATGAGCTCTTTTCTCACTTTCTGCGCCAGTTGCAGAATGTCACTTTCCATAACGAAATTCATTTACTTCATTAACACTTCCACCTTATGGCTGCCGCCTGCCGGCATTGCCGGGATGAGATTACCCTCAACGGTTTTACCATCAACAGTAATCCGGGCGACGCCTTTCATGGAATGGTTCGGGTTTTTGACTTCTATCAGGTAAGTGGCTCCGCGGAATTTGCGGGTAACGCTGAATCCGTCCCATTCAGGGGTGATGCACGGGTCAACAATCAAACCATTGTAGGCAGGCCTTATGCCGAGGATATACTGTGTTATGGTGTAATAGTTCCATGCAGCAGTGCCGGTAAGCCATGAGTTTTTAGCTTCTCCGGGTTTGAAGGCATCTTTTCCGGCGATCATCTGAGCATACACATAAGGTTCAACTTTGTGCAGTTCGCTGATGTGTTCGGTGTAAGCCGGACAGATTTTCCGGAAGTATTCCCAGGCACGGTCACCCCTGCCACGAACGGTCTCACCGATCATGATCCAGGGATTGTTATGGCAGAAAATCCCCGCATTTTCCTTATAACCAGCCGGGTAGGTGGAAATTTCACCGTACTCGATAAAGTATTTCGTAAAGGCGGGGTTGTTTAATACAATGCCATGTTCACAGTCGAGATGCTGTTTAACAGAATCAAGCGCGCTGTCAACCATTCCCTCTTCCAGCCCGATGCCTGCCATGGTGCACCATCCGTTGGATTCAATGAAGATTTTGCCTTCTTCATTTTCGCGTGAGCCAACTTTTTTCCCGAAATAATCATAAGCCCGCAGGAACCATTCACCGTCCCAACCATGTTTTTTTACAGCCTCAACCATGGTTTGCACATACCGGCCGGCACGTTCATACTCTTCGTGTTTGCCCAATTGGTGGCAAAGCTCCATGTAATCACGCCCGTAAACCACGAAAAGACCTGCAATCATAAGACTTTCAGCTTTAGAGCCTTCGGTTTTGTTTTCGGTGGTTTGGAAACTTTCATTGGGATCTTTCGAAAAACAGTTCAGGTTGAGGCAGTCGTTCCAGTCGGCGCGGCCAATCAAAGGCAGTCCGTGAGGCCCGAGATTGTTGATCACGTGATCGAATGACACGGTAAGGTGCTCGAAAAGTGATACTTCTGAGCCCGGGACATTATCGTACGGAACTGGTTCATCAAGAATACTGAAGTCACCGGTTTCTTTCAGGTAACTCACTGTCCCGAAGATCAGCCACATAGGATCATCGTTGAATCCCTGGCCTATTTCGTTATTGCCTTTTTTTGTAAGTGGCTGATACTGATGATAACAACCACCGTCAGGGAACTGAGTTGAAGCAATATCGATAATCCGCTCTCTTGCCCTTTCGGGAATCTGGTGAACAAAACCGGCAAGGTCCTGGTTGGAGTCGCGGAAGCCCATACCACGGCCAATACCGCTTTCGAAAAATGATGCTGAGCGCGAGAAACAGAATGTGATCATGCACTGGTACTGGTTCCAGATATTTACCATGCGGTCGAGTTTTTCTTCACCTGATTGAAGGGTGAAAACTCCGAGCAGGTTATCCCAATAGGTGCGTAGTTCAGCCAGGGCAGCATCCACTTTCGCTGCTGTATCAAAGCGGGCAATGGTGGCTTTTGCATTGGTTTTGTTGATGATGTTTTTGCTTTCCCATTTTTCATCATCCGCATTCTCGACATAACCCAAAATAAAGATGAAATCTTTCGATTCTCCGGGTTGCAGGGTCACTTCAAGGTAATGTGAAGCTATGGGCGACCAGCCGTGGGCTTCCGAATTGCGGGGAGCGCCTTCGAGCACAGTCTGTGGCTCATCAAAACCGTTGTATAATCCGAAGAACGTTTCGCGGTCAGTCTCAAAACCCTGAACAGCTGCGTTGACCGAATAATAGGCAAAGTGGTTGCGGCGCTCCTTGTATTCGGTTTTGTGATAGATCACCGAGCCTTCAATTTCCACTTCACCGGTAGAAAAATTGCGCTGGAAGTTTTCCATGTCAGTGGCGGCGTTCCACAGCGCCCATTCTATGAAAGAGAATACTTTCAGCTTCTTAACCTTGTCAGTCGTGTTTTTCAGCGTAAGTTTCTGAACTTCTGCCCATGTATTCAGGGGCACAAAGTAGAGAACGCTGCATTCGATACCGTTTTTCTTCCCGCTGATACTCGTGTAGTTTATACCGTGACGGCATTCATAGCGGTCAAGTTCTGTTTTGCAGGGTTTCCAGCCGGGGCTCCATATCAATCCTTCATCATTGATATAGAAATACTTACCGCCGGCATCCATGGGCACGTTGTTGTAACGGTAACGTGTTATACGCCTGAATTTGGCGTCTTTATAAAACGAGTAGCCACCGGCAGTATTTGAGATCAGACTGAAGAAATCTTCAGTACCCAGATAGTTTATCCATGGCCAGGGTGTTCGCGGATCTGTGATTACATATTCGCGGTTGACATCATCGAAAAATCCGTACTTCATAGCCTGGTTACTTTTTTCTTCTTATTTCAAGTTCTTCTGAGATTTCTTTTACCTTTTTCTCTGTCAGCGGGTAAAACATCATACCGATCACGGCAAGTAGAGCGCAGATTGCCGGGAAGATGCTGAGCATCAGGCGTTCACCAAAAATTGTCTGAGGCAATTGTTGCATAATTTCCGGGTTGTATTTGAAAATGGCAAGAATCCATCCACCAAGGGCGGCACCAAATGCCCAGCCCAGTTTTTGCGACATGGATGACGAAGAGAAAATAAGCCCTGATGCACGGCGGTTGGTTTTATATTCCTGGTAGTCAACTATATCGGAAAACATACTCCAGAGTAGTGGCAGCACATAGCCGGCGCAGATTGAGATAAGAACCTGCAGAATCAATATCCAGGTAATGTCATTGGGTATCATGAAGAAAACAACGCTCAGGACAGATGCGATGAGCATGGCCAGCATATAGGTTTTGCGTTTGCCGTACTTTGCCGAAACCGAAGGTGCAAGCACTACTCCCACAATATTTGCAGCCTGGCCAACCAGGAAATAGATGGTTGCCATATCCCAGCCAAAAAACGGCACCTGGTATGTACTTCCTACATAATCGCGGAAATAATAGATAGCCACACCGTCGCGAACGGCATTAAACAGCAGCGCAGCAAGCCCGGTACCTACGAGTATCCACCAGGGCGAATTGTGAAGCAGGTGTTTGAGGTCCTGCTTTACTGAAACATTCTCATTTTCTTCCTTATTGGCTGCTTCCACGCGTTCGCGGGTAAAACTGAAACAGAGGAAAAATAGTATTGCGCAAAGCACGCCAATGGAGGCCACACCCAGTGTCCAGCCAATCGGAGAATTGCTTACTGATGATCCCACAGTATGCTCGGCAAGTGTTTTGGCTTTTTCAAAACTCTCAGTATCAAACGTTTTGGCAAAGAAATCAACCAAAGGCTGCAACAGCATGAAAGTGATGAAACTGCCGATAAAAGCAAAGCTCATGCGAAACGACGACAACACATTGCGGGTTTTCGGATCCGGCGACATGACGCCGAGCAACGAAGCATAAGGAACATTGATGAGCGAGTAAACGATCATCATCAATGAATAAGTGATGTAAGCGTAAATAAGTTTGCCGGTTTGCCCGAAAGAGGGTACAAAAAAGGTGATTACACCCATCACTGCAAAGGGTATGGCGAACCAGAGCAGGTAAGGGCGGTATTTGCCCCAGCGAGTGCGTGTGCGATCGGCTATGATACCCACTCCAAGATCGAAAAACGAATCCCAGAGCCTGGCAACCAGGAACATTGTACCTGCTGCGGCTGCTGTAATTCCAAACACATCGGTGTAGAAAAACAACGAATACATTCCGAAAATCTTCCAGAACATTGAAGAGGCCATGTCGCCGAAGCCATAACCAACTTTTTCTTTTAAATTGAGTTTTACTGTCGTCATATTGAAGTTTTGCATTAGAAGCAACTGCTGCTGGTGGTTGCAATTAGATTAATTGAGTGGGCTGCGGGATTTTCCCGTCCTGTTATTTTGAAGTGTATTCTTTGTTCTTTTTTATCAGGCTGATTATTGACTGCACTGATTTTGCCGACCTGAAACCGTCAGCCGGGGTGTGGAGGCAGTAGTCAGTGAGTTTTTCGATGCTCGATACAGCAACATGTAAACGGGTGTCGGAAGAGGCATAATAGATGAAAACAGTCCCGTTGTCATCGGCAATCCAGCCGTTTGAGAACAGTACATTTGATACATCGCCGATGCGTTCTTCGCCTTCGGGAGCCATGAAATAGCCTCCTGGCTGGGCAATTACCCTGGCAGGATCATCGAGTGCCGTCATGTACATATACAGCACATAACGCAGGCCCGCAGCACAGCCGCGAACGCCGTGGGCCAGATGCAGCCAGCCTTTCGGAGTCCTGATGGGATGAGGGCCTTCGCCGTTCTTTAGTTCCTTGATGGTATGATAATAGCGGTGATCGATGATTACCTCATTCCTGGCTTCGGCATTGGTGATATCGTCAATCAGCGTCCAACCGATTCCACCGCCTGATCCGGCATCAATAAATCCGTCCTGCGGACGGGTATAAAAAGCATACTTGCCATTGACAAACTCCGGATGCAGCACCACGTTGCGCTGCTGGCTTGCCGATTTCAGGTCGGGAAGCCTTTCCCATGTATCGAAGTCACGGGTTCGGGCAATGCCTGTGGCGGCAACGGCTGAACTCAGGTCATGCTTTGGTGCATTGGGATCTTTGCGTTCGGTGCAAAAGGTGCCGTATATCCATCCGTCTTCGTGCCTTGCCAGGCGCATGTCGTAAACATTGGTATCAGGATCATCAGTTTCGGGCATTATCACCGGATAATCGCGAAAGCGGAAATTATCAATGCCGTTAGGACTTTCAGCTACAGCAAAAAACGATTTGCGGTCATAACCTTCAACCCTTGCAATAAGAAGATATTTCCCGTTGTGTTTGATAGCGCCGGAATTGAATGTGGCATTCATGCCGATACGTTCAAGCAGCAGGGGATTGTCAGCAGGATTGAGGTCGTAACGCCAGAAAAGAGGGATGTGAGCCGCGGTAAGCACCGGAAATTCAAACCTGTTGATGATGCCGTTGCCTGGTTCAATGATCTTGTTTCTGCGAGTGATCAGCTTTTCGTAGTCTTCGGTAAGTTTATTAAACCTGCTGGAAAATGAAGTATTCATTATCGCGGTATTTTGTTATAATTAGTTGCAATGTTTTATTTGTTGATGTCGCTGCGGAAAAGTGTCTCAGGTATTTTGAAAAACTCCACGAAATCTTTTTCGCTTAGTTGCCCAGGGTAGGGAGCGTAGAAATGGTTAGGACGGTTAGCTGCGTTCCTCCAGAACAGCGCATACGACATCCCCGAACCCTTAATTGCAGGCCACAGGACTTCTGTCCACCAGGCAGGATAAGGAATTTGCTCATACCCGATTTCGGTGATCGCGGGCAGTTTACTGTTGTCTTTGGCAACCTGAGCCAGTATCTTGAGCTTGTTGCTGAGCTTTTCTGCAAATTGTTTGTTGCCCTGCGATGGCATCTGGTAAATATCAAAGCCAATGATGTCAACGTATTGGTCGCCGGGATACCGTTCCATGAAATCGGCCTTGTTGCGGAAATCATCCGAAGGCGAGAAAGCGAAAAGCAGGTTGTGGACCTGTTTGGTTTCGGTGAGATACTTGAAGGTGAAACGCCATAGTTCAACAAATTCTTCTGAAGTGCAATGTTTTTTTCCCCACCAGAACCAGTCGCCGCTTTGTTCATGAAAAGGCCTGAAGATCACAGGGATAGGTTTTCCGCTGGAGTCTTTGAGGGAAGCGAAAAAATCGGCTACGGCATCCAGCCATTGTGTGTATTTTTCATTTTTTTCACCGCCGGGAAGTATGCTTTTAACGGTTTCTTTGGTTGAAAAATTCCAGGCACTGCTGTCGTTTACGGGGTTGTTCAGATGCCAGCTGAAAGTGTTTATTCCGCCAAAAGCATTTACATCAGCCGCCCAGCCTTTCATGCTGCCAAAAGGCACTGAGTCGAGATTGAAGGCTGCACCGGTTTCAAGGTGTCCGAGGTCCCAGCCAAATACTGCCGGGTAGTCGCCACAAACGCTGAAAACATCAGATTTTCCTTTGGGGGCGATCCATCCGATACCATATGCCAGGTCGTCCTGATGCCCGATCATAATGCCTTTCTCAGTGAGCTTATACATCCTGCTAAGAAGCTGAATGGTCTCCGTTGTGGCCTGGTTATCAGCAGGTTTAACGCCGGTATTCGACTGCAGCTTGCAGGATGTCAGCAAAATAGCAGCTACGATCAGGCTACTTGTTAACTTCATGACAATGGGCTTTTAAAGACTTCTGTAATTTAAGGTTAAAATTTCCGATGAGTGAAACCGAAGAATCAGTGTTGAAAACTGAATTCAGCCCCTGTTCTTCGTTTGGAGGGTCGCCGAGGTAGTCATCTCCCGGTTTCCAGTAGAGATTTTTTGGGCGGCCTTCACCTGCATAGCCCCAGAAATTGGCGCCGGCCAGCACATCGCCGCGTTTGGCATGGTCAACTACCTGCTTGAAAGCATTGGCGTAATACTTGTCGCGGCATTTAGTGCTCTCCTCAGGTGTGTAGTCGTGCTTGTCGCGGGGGAGGCCGAATTCTTCAAGTACCAGTGGTTTATTTAGCCGGCGGGCGACTTCAATGTGGTCATTCATGTACTTGTTGGTTTTCACAATACTTGCCTTTATGGTACCGGGAATGTCCTTCACATCAAGCCAGCTCCAGTTTTTAGGCCAGATGTGCATGGTGAGGTAGTCAATATCTTTCAGACCATGAATCCGTTCGAAAACCTCAAGCGATCCTTCGCATCCCCATTGCCCTTCGGTGCCTGTTGTCACAAGGTGATTGCCGTCGAGTTGCCTGATGAGAGCGGCAGTTTCGCTGATCATTTTTTCGAGTGCGGGAATATTTTCATCTGAAAAAGCACGTGGTTCGTTGCCGATTTCCCAGGTCATGATGGCGGGATCATCCGTGTACTTAAGTCCGGTGTATTTGTTGGTGCGTGTGATGATAAACCTCACAAATTCATGATATTGCCGGATGCAATTTTCGCAATGGAGAAACTGACCTGAAAATTTCATGAACTGCGGCCATGTATTAGGCTTCACCATGGGATAGGGGATAGGGCCATATCCGTTCCAGTTGAGGTATTGCGAAAATCCGCCTGACCAGTCCCAGCTGTTATTCAGGAATAGTATGGCATGTTGCCCCCGTTTTCCCATTTCCGAAAGGAGGAAGTCGAGGCCGTCGAGCATTTCTTCGTTGTATTTTCCGGGAGCAAGCTGTAGCGTGGGCGTTACCCTGAATGGTTCTCCGTCAGGCCCTTCGGCACCTACCTGTATCCGCAGGTTGTCAATGCCGGTGTTTTTCATGAAATCAAGCTCCCTGATCAGCCTTTCGCGGTTGCCGGGCGCGTTTTTCATGGCGAGGATTGTCCCGTACCAGAAATTTGTTCCGATATAATAGTAGGGTTGCCCGTTGAGTGTAAATTTGCCGCCTTCAGTTTTCACAAAAGCAGGCTGGGCATTCGCGCATAAGGTCAGTATCAGGAAAAATGCCGAAATCAATGAGATGGTTTTGGCCATGACAGTGTGAGGTATTTGCTCTGATGGTTTGTAAGAGGTTGCTAAAAAGAACCTTACGCTTAAAAAGCAGGCGGATTTCTTTTATGTAAAGATCAGTATCGAACGCCAATTTTGATTAATACTTTTTTATCCTTATAAAATACTTTTTATTGGAATCAAACGGAAAGTTCTA
>DAONEL010000040.1:0-20632 GCA_035403045.1 Bacteroidales bacterium | reverse complement strand
CAAGCAGGAACAGCCTGTGTGAACTGCCGATATTCAGGAATGCCAGACCGGAAGCGGTAATAAGTGATTTTGCCTGAGGGTAGATCAGCATTCCTGTGAAGACAAATAAAGCCAGGTAATGAATGATATATCCGAATACTGAATGTGTTATAATTGTAAAAACCAGCGTAATACCCAAACCGGCAAAAGTGATGATCAGGTAGGGATTGCTGAAATCAACCTGTCGCCTGATGAGCAGCCATGCCAGGTAAATCAGTTCAAAAAATAGCAGGTTAAGCCCTGTTGCCTGATTATAGAACAAAATTGTGAATATGATTGCACCTATGGTGACAGGCAGGGCACCGCTATTTGGTTTCATAAGGCTGTGGTTTGCATAATTAACGCATCTCCGGCACTTTAATTATATGGTGAGAGGATTACATATAAAAGATGCCTTAGTTCCGAGCGGTCAGGGCTGAAATTGGGGCGGACTGCAAATAATTATCATGAAAAAGAAAAGGCAACCCGCCCGGGCTGCCCTTTCTGAAATGTTTTGAAGAAAGAATTATCTCGAAATAACTATCCTGATCATATCCTGGCGGTTAGCTCCGGCAACTTTCAGGAAGTAAACTCCTGAGGGAATGTCTGAAACGTTGAGTTTAGCCGAAGTTGTACCAGTTACAAAGTTGTTGAAATCACGGACGGTTTTTCCATAGAGATTGATCAGGCTGATACCACGTAAGCCACCAGTTTCGTGTGATACTACGTTTACCAGACTACCCGATGGATTGGGATACACCTGTATGTCGCTTGTTTCCTGTTTTGCATCTACGCTTACCCATGAACTGATCACATTCGTGGCGTTAACTATTTGTTTGGAAGATGCATCGAGGAGCATGCCGATAAAGTTGAGTTTGTCATATTTCCACTCGGCCGGCAGTGTGGCGGAATAGGTATGGGAATATTTAACACCCGCGCTGATCTGTGCAGGCAAACTACCGGTTGTGCCATATGGTGTATCCATAATTTTTCTTGCAACGTGGTTGTAATACATGTCCGAAGCAGGAATTGTACCTGGCAGAGATTCAAATCCGCACATGGCACCATAGCTTCCACCGGCATAGTAATTGTGTTGGTTATAACCTGATCCGGTTCCATGAACTGAATCTTCAGTAATGACGGCTACCAGGCGGTATTCCTTGTTCATATCCATAATGAACTCAGTCTGAACATCAAATGTTACCAGGCGTTGGTCAGGATCCCAGCTAAAGTTCTCAAGTGACACTGATGCAGGAGTGAATATACCCGTATGATCAAAATAAACATCCTCAAGTTCTGAAGGGTCAACATACGCATCGGTTCTGTCAACAGCAGCACTCGGGAATCCGGGGAATCCGGGCAGCATGGCCTGAAGGGCATTATCATACTCGGTAATAGCCATAGGATCACCATTATGCACGGCTATTCCGATCCATGTATCCGGGTAGGTTTCTTTCATGTAATCCATAAAACAGATGCCCCTTACACACCAGCCGCACCATGTTCCGGTCGCTTCTTCGCCTACCACCATGCGTTTTGGCAGGAAGGCAAACAGATAGATTTTCTTGGAGAGGGAGTCGTTGGTAAGGTCGTTGTCGCCTGAGGCGCTTCCGTTTACATTCGAAATCCATACTTTGAGGTTATAAGTACCGGGATCAACACTGATAGAATCATTACATACAAAACTGCTTAGCTGACCGGTGGTAAGATTAAGGCCGGTGAGGCTGGTGGTATGAATGTCGCCACTTTCGAGTTGCCAGTTAACATCAGCAGAATTGATGGTTTCGATACCTCCGTTGAAAATTTTTCCTTTTACAGCTTGTGTTCCCGATACCACAGCAGGAACGTCAATTGAGCCCAGGCCGGCATCAAATGCAGGTGGAACAATGATGGTAATATCGTCAAAAAACCAGTCAGTGATATTTGCTGAACTACCATTGACGTAAAGGCAAAACTGGAATTTATTTGAGCCTACGTCGCTGTTATTAATGGGGATTATTAGGGTTTCGGCTTCCACATTTCCGGTCGTATTATGTGTCCAAACATTATGCCAGGTACCATAATTTGCCCTGGTGTCCACCGCAAGAGTAAAGCTTCCGCCAACAAATGCGTGCTTGAATTTGAGGATGACAACTGTTTGCCCGGTAAGGTCAACCATTGGTGAAATGAGCCGCATATAACCTGTAAAAGCAGGAGTATTCTTGAATCGGCCTTCAGGCAAAGTGCCGCCTGCATTATTTGTTTGCGAAATCACCCAGTTGGATGTGTTTCCAAACACCATCCATCCGGTTGGGGGCATTGTTCCACCACTGAAATCCTGGGTAAACAGAACCTGTGCAAACAGGGAAGTGCCCATAAAGGCAAGAAAGAGAGAGAGTAACACTTTTTTCATACGGTGTCGTATATTTGTTAAGATTAATATTTCAGGGAATAAAACCGGAAGCAAAAATAGTATTAGTTCGTGCCCGAATTACAAACATGTAATAAAATTATTATATATCTTTCTAGTTGGATTTGATCATTTTCAGGCATTTATGATAAGTTGACCCATCGAGCACAAACGTATAGAACCCGGGTTGCAGTTTCCCTGCTTTATCATTAAGGTTTAAGGTAAATGAATGGAGTCCTGCTGTAAGATCTGTTTTTCCCAAAACCTTGGTTTCTGTGCCGATATTATTCACCAGTTTCATGGAAATATGCTGTGATTCAGGCAGGTAAAAACTCACTGTGACTTCATCAGTAGCAGGATTTGGCCATAATTTCGCTTCATGTCCTTTTGTCAAATCAGCGGTTTCCACATTCGGGTAGAGGTGAAAATCATGATTGGTGAGCGTTGCCGGAGCAAGGAAGATGGTATCGCAATGAGGGCCAAAGTTTTCGGCAACAGCCCATACAATTTTCTCGCCTCTTACAAGATAAATATCATAATTTCCGTTTGCATCGCCGTAAAAGGTACTGTCGCCCGATATGATTATTCCACCCGGTACCGGCAAACCTGTTTCACCGTTATAGATAACTCCGGCAAGATGTCCCAGCGTATCAGGAATAGCAGGATGCAGTGATGCAATGGCATCGAATTCAAATCCGGCATCATTCACATTGGCCGATCCGTTGTTATCATCAAGGATTTTAAAATACCTTGCCTGATCAACACTATAGGTCCCCATGTCGAATGACGTTGTACCTGAACCCGATCCCAGGCTGATCCAAGGGCCGTCCATGGTATTGCCGGCATACAATGAGTATCCTTCGGGTGAAGCGTCTCCTTCATAAACAATCACATCGTTGCCATCAGTATTATAAATGGTATCCTGCATATCCACAATAATGTAACCGCCTTTGCCAAGCGAATAGCTGACCTGATCGGGTGCCGAAAGGCAGGCTGCCGAGTATCCTTCATCACCGGGAGAAAAACCATCAAAGTTGGGAATATGTGATGTAATCACCCGGTAAGCGTATTGCCCTGAAAGTGGTTGCAATTGAATATCGACAGTGGAACACTGTTCGCTGCCAACACTAATTCCGTTGATAGTTTTTGGCTCGTAGCCGTTGGCAACAACCTTTAATGAATAAGTGCCCGGAATCAGATACCGGTGATAATCACCAACCTGCGGATCGCTGTATGAGGGGTAATTGCTGCCAGCAAAAATTGCCGCCGCCACAGGCTGTCCTGTAATCGCATCAGTGATTGTCCCCTGTACACCGAAGCCGCAATGCCTGATCAATGCCAGCATGGCCGGTTTGTTTATGTTGTAATAATATGATATCTGGCTGGCATCGGGTTGTTTATTGTTCGAAATTTCGATAGACCAGGAAACACTTCCCAAACTTCCATAGTCAAAATCTTTGGTAGCACCCTGTATCAGGTACATAACAAGCGCCCCTTGTCCATAAGCAAGGTATGAATACCCCGATGCGTTTACATAAACCTGTGCAAGCGCATTAAACTGGGCGTTGTCGGGAGCAAGCGTAACCCGGTTGCTCCAGGGATAGGAAACAATTTCGGTGCCGCTGTGATAATTGGTGTAAACGGCAAACTGGTTGTCGAGTTTGCATGAGCGCAAAGCTTTCGATTCTGGTTGTGAAAAAGGACTGCTGCTACCGCCTTCGAAACCCCAC
Source organism: Bacteroidales bacterium (assembly GCA_035403045.1). Lineage (GTDB taxonomy): Bacteria > Bacteroidota > Bacteroidia > Bacteroidales > UBA4417 > UBA4417. The sequence continues at coordinate 16,495 of DAONEL010000040.1, read as the reverse complement.
ATATATCCAAAATCGCGGTTTATATCTACTCCATTCATGTTGTAACGGCTCATATTGTTCCTGCCCCAGGGATTCACACAGTAATAGATCCAAATCTCACGGTGGTCGATAAGGTCAGTAATATCAGCATTAGTACCATAATCCCTGCACAGATCCCGTGCAAACATGATCATGTTTTGAGAACCTCCGATTTCATCGCCATGAATACCACCATCGAAAAGAATTTCCGGTTCATTTTCATCAGCATCCACATTATCACTGATTTTCAACGCAGCAAGCTCCTCCATGGAAGCCGACTGTCCAAAAGTGACCTTTTTGCAAATCGACGGATAAGCTGCCACAAGGCTGTCGGCAATATTCCTGATCTGGTTAAATGAATAGTAACCTTGTGGTACAAGGGCATCACCAAATGATGCTGACCATGCGTTGAGGTCGGGTTTGACTATTTCAAAGTTCAGGCCAGACTGTTTTATGCGGTTTAGTTCTTCGGGCACAACATATGCCCAGGCATATGAGGTGTATATATCGGTGTTTAAATTCAGGCTGCCAAGGAGTTTTGCATCCTCTTGTGTGCCGAGCTGAATTTTCAGCTCCATTTCGCCTTGACGCCAGGCGGTTTTCTGCGAAAACACATTGAATGATGCAAGAAAAAGTAAAACAACAAATAATATTTTTTTCATTTCTGCCGTAGAGATGTTAACAGGCTGTAAAACTACTGATTTTTAGAATCGATTTTCATCCATTTATCCCCGAAAGTATTTCAGATCAAGCTCAGGAAGGTTTGCAAAAGCTTGATTACTAGTTTAATAACAAATAGTTTCAGACGTTTTCCAATTATTTTCGGTCTGTTCGTCTTAACAGTTACTTAATGTACGCTTAACAGGCTCGTAAACAACCCATAGTTCTTTTGTAGCCGAAACAAACACATAAAAATCATGAACCTGAGATTTAAATCCTTCACTGCTGTATCTCTTATAGCAATATTGCTAACAATGATTCAACCATCAGCCATAGCACAGGAATTTGATCCTGAACTTGCTGTAGATAGTTTGAACAATAAAATTGAAAATGTAAGAACCGATCTTGGTTTGCTGAACCGCCTGAAAGTTACCGGGTACATTCAGGCTCAGTGGCAGAATGCTGATACAGTTGGTATATCCTCATTTGCCGGCGGCAATTTTCCTAAATATTCCGACAACCGCTTTGCTGTGCGTCGCGGCAGGGTGAAATTTACCTATGATAATGAACTGTCTACCTTTGTTTTACAGCTTGATGCTACCGAAAAGGGATTGGGTTTGAAAGACGCCTACGTGGCTGTTCGTGAGCCCTGGGCCGAATTTGTGACCCTGACAGCCGGCGTCTTCGACCGCCCGTTTGGCTATGAAATCAGCTATTCGTCGAGCGCCCGCGAAACGCCTGAGCGTTCGCGCATGTTCCAGACACTGTTCCCGGGCGAACGTGACCTTGGAGCCAAGGTAACCCTGCAACCTAAAAAAGGCTCACGTTTCGATTGGATAAAGCTTGATGCAGGTTTATTTGCAGGTAACGGAATCAATTCAGAGTTCGATACCCGCAAGGACTTTATCGGCCGGCTGGGCATGAGCAAATCAAACCGGGCTGAAACTTTCAAATACGGACTCGGCGTTTCGTATTACAATGGCGGGGTATTCCAGGGAACCAAATTTATTTACACCCCCGGCACCATGGCCGACGGATCAACCACCGGGTTTCTCGTTGATTCAACATCCACCAACAAATTTGAGTTCGCCCGCAGGCAGTATATGGGGGCTGATCTCCAGCTAAGCCTGTTCTCAGCCATCGGGATGTCGAGCATAAGGGCTGAATACATCACCGGCAAACAGCCCGGTGGCAAGAGCTCAAATACAAGCATAGCATCCGGTACAGCACCTGATTATGACACATACCTGCGTGAGTTCAGCGGTGGCTATGTTTATTTCATACAGAATATTGGCCAGAGCAGGCACCAGTTTGTTGCCAAATACGATTGGTTTGATCCTAATACTAAAGTGGCCGGCGACGAAATCAAAGCAAAAAATGCCGATGGTAAAAGTACCGGGCTGAGTGCTGCAGATATCAAATACAGCACCCTTGGCCTTGGCTGGACATACAAGTTTAACTCGCAGGTGAAATTCATTGCCTACTATGACATGGTGACGAATGAAAAAACCGCTATTTCGGGAGCCAATTCAACCAACAATTACACAAAGGATTTGAAAGACAACGTGTTCACATTCAGGGTACAATATAAATTCTAACAAAACATAAACATAAATTAATGATGAGCTAATGGTTTAGTAATGCCATAGCCCTTACTTTACAAAAATGAAAACAAAGATGAAAAGGATAATGATAATGGCACTGGTAGCATTTTCAGTATCAGTGTATGCACAAAAGGTAAACTTTAAGATCAAAGGAAGCGATACCGTACTTCCTCTCACCCAGAAAGAAGCCGAAGTTTATATGAAGAAAAACCCCGGCTCAACCATCATGGTAACGGGCGGCGGGTCAGGTGTTGGTATTTCAGCATTGCTCACAGGCACCACTGATATTGCCCAGGCATCGCGCAGCCTTAAACTTGATGAGAAAATGAAGCTCAACGATGCCGGCAAGGCATTTAAGGAAACTAAGATCGCTTATGATGCACTGGCAGTAATCGTAAACCCGGGCAATAAGGTAACGAAACTCACCCGCGAACAACTTGAAGGGATTTTTACCGGAAAGATAAAGAACTGGAAGGAAGTTGGCGGTGACGACATGGCCATCGTGGTTTACTCCCGCGAAACGAGTTCGGGGACCTACGAATTTTTCAAGGAGCATGTGCTGATGAAGAAGAATTTTGCATCGTCGGCGTTACTCATGCCTGCCACCGGAGCAATCGTGCAAAGTGTCGGCCAGACTAAGGGTGCCATCGGTTATGTAGGGCTGGCGTATCTCGAAAAAAGCGTTAAAGCTATCGAAGTATCATTTGATAAAGGAAAAACCTTTACCATGCCTTCAGTTGAAACGGCAAAGAGCAAGAAATACCCCATAACCCGTCCTCTTTTTTACTACTACCTCAAGACAACTGATAGCAGGGTTAGCCCGTATGTAAATTTTGTACTCTCTCCCGAAGGACAGGCAATTGTTCTTAAGGAAGGATATGTTCCTTTGAATTAATTCCTGGTTTTGATTGTTATAAATTCTGGTTAGTTGTATCCGGGGCGGCTTTGAAAAGCCGCTCCGGGTGTTTTCTGCCTGTTGGGCTCTTTAGTCCAGGCCATGGATGTCATGACAGATCAGCAAAACAGGATTTCAATCCAGCACTTTTTTACTCAGTGTTTTAATGGTAAAAATGATGACTATCAGCAATATCACCGCTATAAACAGGTACCATATATAGTGATCAAGAACATCGAAATATTTATGTACCAGGTGCCCGAGATAGTAACCCAATAACGAGTAGATGGTTACCCATGCAGTGATGGCTACCAGGCTTGAGATAATAAATCTGCTTGCCGATACTTTGCTCATTCCCAGCATGATAAGCGTAATCACCCTGAAACCATACATAAACCGGTAGAGAAAAAGTATCGGTCGCCGCCGCTGGTCAAACCGGTTGTGTGATTCGGCAACCTTAAGTTCGAGCGAAGGAAACAATTTATACAGGCCTGCACCCAGCAACCTTGAACCGAAAAAAATACCCCAGTCAACCAGGATTGTCGCCATAAGCGCTATCAGAATCACTATCCAGAGGGTGAAATGCCCCTTTTGTGAAGCGATGGAAGCCGTGATGAGGGCTATTTCACCCTCCAGTGAAATGCCTGTAAACGCAAGAAGATATGCATACCACGAAAGCATCCTTAAACAATGTTATTCTTTTGGCAGTTGATCAAATATTTGCTGACATTTCATGTAAGTCAAACATTTTCAAAGAGATTGAACAGGACTGCAATTTAATCATATTCCTGTTACACATGTTTAAACAAATTAAGCTGCTGGCAACGAGTGATAAAAAAGCACAAAACGCGCCTTTGATTACTCTCCGGCGCGTGGTTCCTATCTGGTTAGCTGGTTGTCAGTGATCGAGTTTGTAAAGTGCAAATGCATAGGCGCCAATGGAAACTGCCCGTGAAGTTCCGAGTCTTGAAACACCCACGCCAACCCGCTGCAACGGATCATAACTCACAGTAAGGCTTGTTCCCGGAACCGGGATTGTCTTAGCCTGGCCTTTGAGGAACATGGCTTTCTGCGAAATGTCTTCGAGGTTAAAGGCGGTAACCTCAGTGCGGCAGAGTGGCTCTCCGGCAATATTGCTTAAAGGGTTATTCATTTCGGCCACAAGTTCGGGAAGAATGAGATCGGCAGCGCCTGATAGTCCGCCACCCACAACAACCAATGCATCAAGCAGCGTGATGGCATTGGCAAGTGCATCGCCGGCATTAACGGCCAGTTGCCTGAATGCTTCCACTGCCGCCTCTTTGTTGCCGGGTAACTGGCCTTTGGCGATGGAGCAGATATCTTTCGGCTCGGGAGCATCATCAAAAGGAATGTTTGACCATTCGGCATAAACACGCCGTACAGCCCTTATGGCAACGCCTTCTTCGGCATATGCATGCGGATGAAGTTTGCTGCGCATTGCCCATATTTCGGCCCCTGCCGAATTGTCGCCAAGGAAAAGCTGTCCATCAATGACCATCCCGCCACCAAAACCGGTACCCAGCGTAATCCCGAAAAGGTTTTTGAACCGTTTGGGACTGCCTGCCTCTTCTAATTCACGGTTTATTTGTGGCAGCAATCCGGCAATGGCTTCGCCATAAACGAACAGGTCACCATCGTTATTAATGAAAGTAGGGATGCCGAATTTCTGTTGTAACATCGGCCCCAGTGCCACACCACCGCGAAAAGTGGGGAGATTCTTCAGGTCGCCGATAATGCCGTTGGGATAATCAGCAGGGCCGGGGAATGCGAAACTGATGGCTGCGGGAGTGCTGCTGAGTTTTGTCCTTACTTCGCTGAAACCGGTAATTATCGTGCCAAGCACCTGATCGAGGTTGTCGCCTTGGGCTGGCAGCCTGATGGGTTCAATTATTTCTTCGCCTGCCTGTGCTGCCGAGAAAACAAAATTGGTGCCGCCAGCATCAAGTGTCATCACTATGCGATTGTCGTGGTATATCTTCATGAATGTGGGTTTGTCAGTTGTAACCGTTCAAAAATACGACTTTCAGTCAATCAACAAAAAACCCTGTCAGGATTTTACATCCCGGCAGGGTTGCGGAAACAGAAACAGGTTTTAACTACTTCTTTTTCAACGCTTCAATCTTTTCCTTCGGAAGCGGTTTGGTACAGAAGAACCAGTCGTAGCATTTCATTTCTTCCTTACCTTCCATGCGGTCTTTGGCAACGCCGCATGAGCCGGCAGGAGGCACTATCACATCGTCACCGGGACGCCAGTCGGCAGGAGTTGCCACTGAATAGGCATCAGCTGTCTGAAGAGCAACAACCACGCGGTATAGTTCGTCGAAATTACGGCCGAGGCTTAGCGGGTAATAAATAATGGCACGTATAACGCCTTTGGGATCGATGAAAAATACTGCACGAACAGCCTTGGTAGTAGCTTCGCCCGGTTGTATCATCCCGTATTTCTTCGCTACTTCCATGGTGATGTCTTCGATAAGGGGGAACTTCACTTCAACGTTCTTCATGCCCTTGTACTCAATTTTCTCCTTGATGGTGCGCAGCCAGGCAATGTGGCTGTAAAGCCCGTCAACGGAAAGCCCGACGAGTTTACAGTTCACCTCTGAGAACTGTTTCTCCAGCGAAGCAAAAGTTATAAACTCCGAAGTGCAAACAGGAGTAAAATCGGCCGGGTGACTGAAAAGAATAACCCAGCTTCCGGTGTAGTCAGCGGGGAAATTAATAGGTCCTTGTGTTGTAACAGCTTTAAAGGCTGGGGCTGCATCTCCGATGCGGGGCATGGAGACTGTTTCATTTTTGATTTCGTCCATAGTTATCTGTTTTTAAAGGAATTAAGTCTTATTCCAGCGGGGCGCCGGCTACACGGCTTTTACTTCGTTCAATCGATTGAAGTGCAAGATATTTATCACCGAATTTCTTCAGGTTGTCAAGTTCAACATCATACTGGTCGTAATGGACTTCTTCCTCTTCAACCAGCAGTTCGAAAAGTTTCTTGGAAACAGCGTCAGCGTTTTTGGCGCATTCGTTAGCCCATTTGTTGTAATCGTCCTGGCTTTCCTGCTCCATTTGTGTGGCCAGCTTCAGCATTTCGGCAGGTTCATGTATTTTTTTAACGGGAACGGCAGTTACCATTTCGACCTCCCCTTTCAGGAACAAAATGCGCTCGGCCAGTTTTTCAACATGCATCATTTCTTCGATGGCGGTTTTGCGGAACAGGTTTGATAAGAGATCGTATCCCTGGTCGTCAAGATGGAAATGGAAATACATGTACTGGTGTACAGCCGATAGTTCATCGGCGACGGCTTTGTTGAGCAGTTCAATGCTTTTTTCTTTCATGGCAAATTGTTTTGTTTGGTGTTGATCCCGATAGCTATCGGGATTAATGTTTTGAATTATTACTTGGAGAACTTTCCTATGATCTGGAGTTTTATGTCCTGAATTTCGAATCCCGGAATTTGTTTATGTATGAAGTAATCCTTCAGTAAGGTGTTAAGTTCGGTATCGTCGTAGTCTTCGATTCGCTCACTTTCAGCACAGTACAAGTGATGGTGAGGCGTCATCACACCGTCGTATTTCATCACGTCGCTGTCGGTTTTTACCCGCCTGATGATGCCGCTGGCTACAAAAGTTTCTAGCGTTTTATAGATAGTACCGGTGGCAATATTGGGATGGGTTTTGCGTATGTAATCGGTAATTTCTTCTGCCGAAGGATGGTTGAGATGGCAAACAGCATCAAAAATAACCAGCCGTTGCGGCGTTACTTTGAGGTTGTTCTCTTTAAGGAAATTACTGATTGCTTTCATATAATTTATCCTAAATAGGAATAATTCTTATAGAGGAACAAAGGTAAACAATTTAATAAGAGCATACAAGCCTCTTAAGAAATTTTAATATTTCTGCAAAGTTGAAATCTCTGAAGTGGAAGAATCATTAACTGGTGCCCTCACGTGTCCCCTGCAAACTCATGCATGACAAGTATTAACCATCAAGGGATTTCACGGAATTGCAAACTAATCAATAACCATTAACTGATAACCATTAACCCATCTTAATGTGCCTCCAGCCAGTTGGCGCCGGTATTCATTTCCACTTCAATCGGCACTTTCATCAGAATGGCATTTTGCATGCATTCTCTCACAACAGATTTTACCGTTTCAGTTTCGTCGCGGTGGGCGTCAAAAATAAGTTCGTCGTGAACCTGCAGTATCATGCGGCTTTTCAGTTGTTTACGTTGAAATTCGTCATGGATGCGTATCATCGCTATTTTGATCATGTCGGCAGCCGAACCTTGTATGGGGGCATTGATGGCGTTTCGTTCGGCAAAGCCGCGCATTACGCCGTTGGCCGAATTGATATCACGGATATACCGCCTGCGCCCCATGATGGTTTCCACGTATTCGTGTTCCCTGGCAAAGCGTATGGTCTCATCCATGTACTTTTTAATTCCTGGGAACTTTGCAAAATACTGGTCGATGATCTCACCGGCTTCCTTGCGCGAAATGCCGATGTTTTCGCTCAGTCCGAATGCCGAGATGCCGTAAATTATCCCGAAATTCACACTCTTGGCATTGCGCCGCTGGTCGCGGGTTACTTCCTCCGGACTGATACCGTAAATGGTTGCCGCCGTGGCAGTATGAATGTCCATTCCATCCCTGAATGCAGCCATCATGCCCTCGTCGTTGCTGATCGACGCGATGATGCGAAGCTCAATCTGGGAATAGTCGGCTGATAGCAGGGTGAATTCTTCACCTCGCGGTACAAATGCCTTGCGTATCTCTCGCCCGCGCTCGGTGCGGATCGGGATGTTCTGAAGGTTAGGATTGTTCGAACTGAGTCTTCCGGTAGCTGCCACAGCCTGGTTGTAGCTGGTATGCACCCTGCCGGTGACCGGATTTACAAGGGTTGGCAAAACATCCACATACGTTGATTTCAGCTTGGTGAGCGAACGGTAATCGAGAACAGTTTGAACGATGGGATGCTTGTGAGCCAGTTTTACCAGCACATCTTCAGCTGTTGAATACTGTTTCGTGGCGGTTTTGCGTACATTTTCGGTGATTTTTAATCGTTCATACAGTATCTCTCCCAACTGTTTGGGCGACTGTATGTTGAAGGAAGATCCGGCCATCTGCCAGATCTGCTGCTGCAGCTCAAGGATTTCTTTGCCGAGTTCAACAGAGTAATCCGAAAGTGCTTTCGTATCAAGTTTCACGCCTTCAAGTTCCATGGCAGCCAGCACCGGAACCAGCGGCATCTCTATCTCATCAAAAAGTTTTCGTGTACCCGTTTGTGCCAGTCGTGGCTCGAAAACGTTTCGCAGTTGCAGCGTAACGTCGGCATCTTCGGCAGCATATTCCTTGATTTGTTCAAGCGGCACCATTCGCATGGTAAGCTGGTCCTTACCTTTTTTACCAATCAGTGTTTCGATGCTTACAGGCCTGTAATACAGGTAGTTTTGCGACAGCACATCCATGTTGTGACGCATATCGGGCTCCAGCAGATAATGTGCGATCATGGTATCGAAAAGCTTCCCTTTCACACGGATGCCATAGCTTGAAAGCATTTCAATATCAAATTTCATGTTCTGGCCGGTCTTTTCAAATTTTTCATTTTCAAAAACCGGTCGGAAATTTTCCAGCAAAGCCAGCGCTTCTTTTCGGCCTGCCGGAACAGGAACATACCACGCTTTTGACGGTTCAACGGCAAACGACAGCCCGACCAGTTCATCGGTGGCGGTCTCAAGGCCGGTGGTTTCGGTATCAAAACAAAAGGATGGTGAAGCCGACAAGATGCTGATCAGTTCTTTGATTTTAGCCCCGTCATCGGCCAGGATGTATTCATGCGGTGTGTTTTCGATTGTGCGAAGGCTGCTGTCGGCCAGTCCGCTGTCTGCATCCGAAAGTTCTGAAAACAGGTCGGGTGCCGAAGGTGTGCTTTTTGCCTGGGGTTGAGGTTGCCCGTGACTTTGTGCCTGCTCACCTTCCTGCAGCGAAAGGTCAGTAAAAACGCGTTTTGCAAAAGTGCGGAACTCCAGTTCTTCGAAAAGCTCACGCAAAGCTGCCGGATTTGGCGGGTCGAGATGAAGGTTTTCCTCGCTGAAATCAATCGGAACATCAAGGATGATGGTTGCCAGCTGCTTCGACTGTATTCCCAGATCAGTGCCGTTGATTATCTTCGTTCGCATACTTTCCGGCTCCACGGTTTCAATGTTGGCAAGAATGTTTTCCAGCGATCCGTATTTTTCAATCAGTTTCTGGGCGCCTTTCTCACCAATGCCGGGGATGCCGGGGATATTGTCCGCAGCATCGCCCCAGATGCCAAGCATATCAATGACCTGCAGCGGATCTTTAATTCCGAATTTTTCACACACCTCAGCCGGTCCCATGATTACTGGCTTTTCACCAAATTTACCGGGTTTGTATATCAGTACATTTTCGCTCACAAGTTGGCCGAAATCCTTATCGGGAGTCATCATGTAAACCGTGTAACCTGCTTTTTCGGCTTCTTTGGCCAGGGTGCCGATCACATCGTCGGCTTCATAACCATCGACAAACAATGTGGGAATGTTGAAAGCTTCGATGAGCCTTTTGATATAAGGAATTGAAGCGGCAAGGTCTTCGGGCATGCGTTGCCGGTTGGCTTTATACTCAATAAACCCTTCATGGCGGGCTGTTGGCGCCATGGTGTCAAACGCCACCCCGATGTGGGTGGGTTTTTCTTCCTTCAGCAGCTTGTACAAAACATTGGCAAAGCCTTGAACGGCTGAAGTATTCATGCCCTTAGAGTTGATGAGCGGGCGCTCTTTATAGGCATAAAACGCCTGGTAAATAAGCGCCATGCCGTCGAGGAGAAAAAGCTTTTTCAAATTTCCTGATTTTAATATCGGTTATAAAAGTAAAGATTTTAACGGGCACTTCGCCTGCCACTATTCAAAGAGGTGTTTCTTTCTGAAATTAGGGATTGACGCAAAAGCCACATTATCATGATACTAAAGTTGCAATTGGCTTGCTTGTTCATTACTTTTACATGTAAATAACCCGAAAAGGATGAAAAAACAGATACTCTTTCTGCTCCTGTTCTTCCCGTTTGGAGCTTTTGCCCAGTGGCTGCCTTATGGCCCATGGTCGGTGAGCGTGACCAATACTGCCACCATGCTGCCGCCGGCATCGATAACGGCGGTTTTCTTTCAGCCGGTTCACCCGGGAATTGCAGCTTCTTACGAATTCGGCTGGCACAAAAAGGAATACAGCAAATGGTTCCAGGATGCAGGCCTTTCTTATACCTATCACCGGTTTGCTTACCAGGCGGTGGTGCTAAATACTAAAGCCGGCTATCGGCGTTACCTGGGGAATCTGTCGCTCGAAGCCTCGCTGCAGGCGGGATATATGCACATGTTCCTGCTCACCGACCGGGCTGTGTGGGACGACGGAAGCTGGAAATCAAAATCAGGTTTCGGCAAGCCTCAATTTATCACCGGAGCAGGCGTAGGGCTTGGGTATAATATTGGCAGTGAGGACGCTATGCGCCGTATTTTCCTCAACTATGATTTCAGGCTGCAAATGCCGTTTGTGAAAAGCTACTCACCGCTGCTGCCAAGCGGAATATTATCCCTTGGACTACAGTTTACTTTGTAAAACCCCGTTTTAAACAAGCTGTCATGAAATCTCATATACAAGTTCTCATACCCGGACTATTTGCCATCTTGCTGATAGTAAGTTCCTGCCGAAAAACCGAGATAACTCCCAGTTCAAAGCTGGACTGCCCGCTTGAAGATGCATCGCTTTACCGGGTAAACCCGAAAAGTGCACAGTACCAGTCGTTGATCGAAAAATATGTGAACCAGGGATTGCCGGGAGTCATACTGCTGGTTAAGGATGAAGATGGATTTTATATCGGCTCAGCAGGCATGGCCGACATTGAAAAAGGCATAAAAATGCAGCCCTGCCATATCTCAAAAATTTGCAGCATCACCAAATTAATGCTTGGCGTAACAATCATGCGGCTTCAGGAGCAGGGGGTGCTTTCAATCAATGACCCCATCAGCGATTATCTGCCCGAAAGCACGCTCAAGCATATTGAAAATGCGGACCAGGGCCTCACAATTCGCAACCTGATGAACCATACTTCAGGGATTTATGATGTGATAGAAGACCAGGGGTTTTACCTGCAGGTACTCAACAACCCGGCAAAACACTGGACTGCCGATGACCTGCTGAAATATGTTTACAACAAACCGGCCAAGTTTCCGTTCGATCCCGAAGATACAGCCGCTTACTCAAACACCAATTACCTGCTGCTGTCAATGATTGTGGAGGCTGCTACGGGCAAGCCGCAATCACAGGTGATGCACGAGGAGGTATTTGACCAGGTTGGAATGCACGACAGTTATTATTTCTATCACGATGAGCTGCCCGAAAACCAGGTGGCACAAGGGTATTACGACCTTTACAACAATCATACGCTTGTCAATCTTTCAACATGGAATACCGGGAGCGGCAACGGTTATGGCGGGGTTTATTCCACCGTATGGGATATGTATCTTTTTGCTGATGCCTTGTTTGTAAAGAAAACGCTGCTCGAACAGACGTCGCTGGAGCAGATGCTTGTTTTCCACAAAACTATTGAATCGCGCAAGAATCTGGGTGTCGCCTGTTTCAGGGATTTCATTGATGTAGGAGGCGCATCCGATTATGCCTGGGGGCATCGTGGCCGCGACCTGAGTTACAGCGCCGATCTTTTTTATTTCCCGCATCACAAGGCCATCATGTCGATGATTGTGAATTACGGAACCGACGGCGACAGTTACCTGACGCCGGTGTTCAAAGAAATGCGCGACGAAATAGCAAAGGTCATCATCGCAGATTAACGGCGTTAACCGAAATTACCTCAGCTCAATTTTGCGGTTCAGGTAGGACGAATAATCAGGTACAGAACGTTCGTATGGCTCAGCCATGAGGTGCGATGAAATCAGGAAGTCAGCCGTGGACCGGTTGCAAGCCGAAGGGATGTTGTACAGCACCGAGATACGGAGCAGCGCTTTGATATCAACTTCGTGCGGCTGAGGTTCCATCGGGTCCCAGAAAAAGATCAGCACATCGATATTGCCTTCGGCAATCATGGCGCCAAGTTGCTGATCGCCGCCAAAGGGCCCTGACTTTAACCGCCTGAGCTTGATGTTGATAGGTTCACTTTCGTCCATCTTTGATGCAATGGCTTCGGCCACAAGCCTGCCGGTGGTTCCGGTGCATATCAGTTCATGATCTTTGAGCAGTTGCCAGTTCCATTCTACCCATTCAACGAGGTCTTTCTTGCAATTATCGTGTGCTACAAGGGCTATTTTCTTGATGTCAGTCATCTGTTTATTATTTGAAAGGCAAGCAGTTAATTGTTATCGGGCTGTTTGATTGTTAAAACATCCGTATGTAAAAAGCGGTGCAAAGGTACTCTTACTTTTTCTGTTCCCTGATCACGATCATGTAAAAGTCGTTTTCGAGGGGCAGGTAGCCGTATTCATAAACAAAGCGGTAGGTGCTTCCTTTCTGGGTGGTGTACAGGTTTGTGAAGTAGCTGAAATTGAAGCCTTTGTTCACAAGTTTATCTTTATGAACAGTCACTTTGTCGGTGGGATTCAGTTCGCTGAGTATTTTTCGGTTTTTCCGTAAAATGGTGTTTACATTCCTTACATAGGTGGTAACATCGGCATTCTGCCGGTTGTTGTAATTGTTGCGGCACTGGTCGGAGCAAAACTTTTTGTCGAGGCGGCCATAAATCGGCTCACCGCAATCGAGGCATCGGCGCTGTTCCATATATCGAAGATGTTAAAAATCAGTTCTTTAATCCCGTATTATCAGTTTCCGAATAGTTCCTGTACAGGCGTTTCCAAACTCAGGCATATCACCGTTACCTGTTCGTCGAGCAGGTCTTCGGGCACGTCGATATAAAGTAATCCGGGGTTTGAACTCCACCAGGGTTTCATCATTACGTTGAAATTGAGCGGGTTGCCTTTACCAACCACCCATGCCGATACCACCTTGTTTGGCATGCCTTTTACAACCAACTGCCCTATAGGCTTGCTGTCGATAAAGAGGTACAGCTTTTTGCGGTCTTTCGAAAGCGTTGAAGGACCGGCGTACCATTCGCGCGGAATACCGGCAACCGTACCGTAAATTGCTTCACTGTGCTTTGTTGTCCATCGACCGAGCTCCTTCAGAATGGCTACCTGCTCTTCGGGGATTGTGCCATCGGCTTTGGGCCCGATATCGAGTAAAAGATTGCCTCCCAGGCCAATACAATCGGCGAAGATACGGATCACCTGGTTGGGTGTCTTGTAATTTTTATCGGTAGGCTGGTATCCCCACGAATCGTTCATGGTCATGCAAAGTTCCCACCAGGGTGATTTTGGCCTGTAGATCGGGACGCCGTTTTCGGGGGTGTCGTAATCACCGTAACCCTGAAGGCGCGAGTTGATAATTGTATTCGGGTTGTATGTCAGCAGCTTTTCCCTGATCTGTTTTGCTTTCCACTGTTCGGGGCCGAATTCCCAGTCGCCGTCGAACCACCACAGGTCGGGATTGAAGCGGGTGGCGATTTCATCGAGCTGGCCGTTCATGAACGTAAGGTATTTATTCCACCGCAACGTGTCGTTCTTATATTCATAGCGGATTTTATTCTTAAGGAAGTTCGGGTAATCGGGCTGCGACCAGTCGAGAAGCGAGAAATAGAGGCCGGCTTTCAGTCCTTTTTCGCGGATAGCCTTATAGAACGGCGTGAGCAGATCGCGTTTGGCGGGAGTTTTCTTCACCACGTTCAGGTCACTCATTTTGGTGTCGTAGAGGGCAACGCCATCGTGATGCTTGCTGGTGATCACCGTGTATTTTGCCCCGCTTTCGGCGATGAGGTCAGCCCAGGCCACCGGATCGTATTTCTTTGCCGTGAAGCCGTTGAGCTGTTTCATATAGTTTTCATAGCTGATCTGCCCGTTGTGAAACGACCAGGATTCGCCAATTCCGTTTACCGCATAAATTCCGTAATGGATAAAAATGCCGAGTTTGGCATCGGAAAACCATTGCATGCGGGCGGCTTTCTGTTCAGGAGTTTCCTGGGCATTGGCAACCAGGCTGACTAACAGCAGCGGGAGGATCAATGATTTGATTTTTTTCATGAAGTGTATGTTTTTACCGTGTTTATGACTTTTTGTATTTCAGGTAAGTTCCATAGGCTGCCATGCGGCAAATAGTCAGGCCTGCTTTCCCGTCAAGGAAGCCCAGTTTGAAGATGTAATTCCTGGCGAATTTGACTGCAGTTTTGAAATATGGCTTGAACATGCCCGGCTTCTTTCCCCTGCTTTGCAGTTGGCGGGCTGCAATTTCTGCAAAATACCTGGTCTGACGGCGGAGTTCTTCTTCCGAATAATAGCTGTAATGCAGCAGGTCGCCGTCGAGCCGCAGGGTGTTTTTATCGCCGCCGGCCAGTTCAAACCTGTCGTGCGGGTTTACGCCGCCCCATTTGCCTTTGCGCGCATCCCAGAGGCGAAGTTTGCGGTCGGGGTACCAGCCGGAGTGATGTATCCATTGGCCGCAGTAGTTGGTGAGGCGGTTCATGTAGTAGCCGTCGGCAGTCCAGTTGGTTTTTACTTTGAGGATGGATTCCCTGAGGGTTTCGCTCAGGGCTTCGTCGGCGTCGAGAGAAAGGATATGTGGGTGAGATGCAAAGGTGATGGCCCTGTTTTTCTGTTCGATATGGCCGTCGAAAGCATGCTGATAGAAGCGTACCCCGAACGCGCGGCAGATTTCTCCGGTGCGGTCGGTGGAGAAGGAGTCGAGTACCACAATTTCGTCGGCAATGCCCTGCAGCGAGCGCAGGCAGCGTTCGATGTTTTTCTCCTCGTTAAAGGTGATGATGACGGCGGATATGGGGATAGGGTTTTGCATAAGTTAACGTTCCCGGGCTAGGCGCCGGGGCTTTTTATGGTTGGCCTTGCGCGTCAGGAAAAAGCCCTGGCAGCTTAGCCCGTGTTGGCTGCTGGGCTGATTAATGCTAAGTTATTAAATTTCGTCTTAATAAAAGGATTCTTAAGTATTCATATGATGAATAATATTCAAGCTCAGAACTAAAATTACTTTCCATATTGTTAAGTTCTTCCATGATTTCTTCATCATTTTGAAATTTCTTCTTGAAGTAGCTGACTCCATAGATTGGATGCTTGGAAAATAATTTAGAAAATTGGTAATTCAGTAGATTATTTCCAAGAATTATTGTTTCCTCCTGTCCGATTATTGGGTCAAAACTTATTTCCATCTCCGATTCTAAAACTTTTTCAATTATGTGTTTGTTTATCAGGAGACTGTCAATATTATCTTTTGTTTCGAGTAAGAATTGAATTAGAGTGGAAAGGAATAGTTGAGTAACATTTTTATATCGAACATGCTCATCTCTCCGTTCATGACAATTTATTAGTATTGTTGGTTTAAATAAATAATTCTCTATTTGTATTCTGTCAAATCGTTGTTCAGTCAATCTAACTAGATTTTCAAATTCGATTCCACCCTTGACTAATTTATCGAGTTTCAAGATTTCAGATTGAAATTGCTTTAATATTTTCTGGATTTTCCGCCAAATTTTCGTCAAGTACTTTTCAACGAAAATTTTATGGTTATCAATTATTTCGATCAATTGAAATTGGTATTCCTCTCCAGAATACTTGTTATCTTTTGAGTAAAGAACATAATGAATAGTACCATTCATAAATTCCTTGCCATAAAAGACTGAAGAAATAAGTTCATGGGGGCCTCGAGGCTGTCTTCTAATGGGATGGCCAATTAGTTCATTCCTAATTTTTCTATTTGGCTCTTTATCTAGTTTTGTACTCTGCTGGAGTTTAAATATATAAAGAAGTTCATCGATCAAATCTTGTTGACTGTAAATTATTTGCAAAATACCAATTGCTTGAAAAACGCTCTTATTAAAATCCTTTTCAAATTCTGGATTAAAGAGAAAGGTTAAAGTATCTGTAAAATAACTAAGTATATCTCCAAAGTAATTGGTTCTGACCTCCTCATTAAAGTTTATTTGGTCTTGACAGAATTTGTGATACAAGAAAAAATGGTTCCAACTTGTAGTAATTCTTTCTAGTAAAACTGTTATTCTATCCATAGTAAAATGTTGCTAAGCCTTGCAGCCAACTCGTAGATATCTGCAAATATATGAATCCGGTAAAATTACACCGCGTTTTTATTAAATATTTCATTATCAAATAAAAAAACGACAACAAACGACAACAAACGTTTCTATCCGGATACAAATG
>DAONEL010000039.1:15662-20661 GCA_035403045.1 Bacteroidales bacterium | reverse complement strand
GCCATTGTAAAGCAGGGCGAAGGCGAACAACCCTCCGACAGTGATGTGGTTGAAGTTCATTATGTCGGCAAACTGCTCGACGGAACCGTGTTTGACTCATCCCGCGACCGCGGCGAACCGGCAAAATTTCCGGTTAACGGCGTTATTCCCGGCTGGTCGGAAGGCGTAAAACTGATGAAACCCGGAGCAGTATATATGCTCTACATCCCTGCCGAACTTGGTTACGGAAACCAGAAAAACGGGCCTATCCCTGCCGGTTCTGCACTGATTTTTGAAGTGGAATTGCTGAGTGTTGAAAAAGGCGGTGCCGCCAAAGAACCTGATCAGGAATAATCTGTGTGTTAATGATATAAAAAGAAACCCGGCCCTGCTAGCCGGGTTTCTTTTTGCGTAATGGTTATTAAAACTTTGAGCCTTAGCGCCTTTGCGTGAAAGCACTTACTGGATTTCTCCTATCAGAAAGCAAAGTGAAAATTAGCGCCTTTGTATGAAACCAATTATTGTACTTCGCTTATCCGCAACGTCCAGGCATATTTGCAGGGAGGATTATCACGCAGTTTCGACGGGATTTCAATCGTAGTCACGCCATTTTTAGTTTTCCATTTCAGGTCGCCTTTTGCACCGAGCAGGGTAATGTCAGCCTTTTTCTTCGGTGTAATTCCTTTGATAACAATGGTTTCCGGCATGGTGTTCTCGTTCCCGGCGGCAAGGTAAATGGCATTCACTGCGCCACTCTTCGTCCTGGTGAAACAAATGTTGCCTTCCTTGTACGGAGCAATCGGGCGGGTAGCATATATGGCATCGCCGTTCACTTTCATCCAGTCACCAATACCTTTCAGGCGGTCGTAAGCCACCGGGTCATAGTCACCCAGCGGACTGGGGCCGATGTTGAGCAGGTAATTTCCGCCTTTGGCAACAATATCCACCAGGTTGTGGACTATTGTCCAGACAGATTTATAGGTATCACCCGGAACGTATGACCATGAGTAACCCATTGTCATACAGGTTTCCCAGGGATAATCCAGTGGTTTGTCAGGTATTTGTTGTTCGGGAGTGCGGTAATTTTCAAATTCGGTGCCAACCGAACGGTCGACGACGATAAGTCCCGGTTGATTTTTTCGTCCCATGGCTGCAATCCTGGCCATATCAATGTCCTGGTCATAAATAATGCCCCTCTGCCAGTCCACATTTTTATCGACGGTTTTCAGCGGGCGTACCCAACCGCCATCGAGCCACAGAATATCGATTTTGCCATAGCCGGTCAGTATTTCTTCTATCTGCTTGTAGGTGAAGTCCTTAAAAGCATTCCAGCGCTGCGGGTACTTGGCCGGATCGTAATTCACATTGCGATCTTTGGGCGGGAAATATGACCACCAGTAATCGGGGCAGTTCCAGTCGGGTTTCGAGAAATAGGCCCCGACTTTAAAACCCTTGTCGCGGAAGGATTTGGCTATCTCAAGACCAACATTGGCCTTTGGATTGGTGTGAAAAGGATCTTTCAGCGAAGTGATTTTATAATCAGTCTGTTTGGTGTCGAACATGCAAAAGCCGTCATGGTGCTTGAATGAGAAAACGACATATTTAAAACCTGCTTCCCTGGCTGCATTGGCCCATTTGTCAGGGTTGAAATCCACCGGGTTGAAGGTTGTCTGCAGGTTCTCATAGGCTTTTTTATAAGTGAAATAGTCGGAGGCGTATTCGCCACGGCGCTGTGTCCAGCCTTCATCTTCGGGACACAAACTCCACGATTCCACCACGCCCCATTGGCTGTATGTCCCCCAATGCATAAAGATTCCGAATTTCAGGTCCTGCCATTCATCAAGGTTTTGCCTCACCAGCGGATCGGTGGGCCAGATGTAAGGTGATTCATGTTCCTGGGCTTTCGCACCAAAGATGCCTGCCATGATAACAAGGCTGATGAAGAGTATCTTTTTCATAGGTTGTGGATTTTGTTAAACAACAGCTATTGAAGTAATTATGCTTTAACCTTGTGACCTTTCAGTGCATAGAAAAGTATAAACAGGAAAAGCGGAATGGGAACAAGGAAGCCTGTCGACATGCCAT
The DNA here is from genome assembly GCA_035403045.1 of Bacteroidales bacterium. GTDB lineage: Bacteria > Bacteroidota > Bacteroidia > Bacteroidales > UBA4417 > UBA4417. The sequence continues at coordinate 18,597 of DAONEL010000039.1, read as the reverse complement.
GAATGTCGGAAATATATCCCATGAGCGGAGGGAAAATGGCGCCACCGACCACAGCCATCACGAGAAATGAGGAAGCTTTCTTGGTTTTTGGCCCGAGGTCTTTGATACCCAGGGCAAAGATAGTCGGGAACATGATAGACATGAAGAAGAAGACCCCGTAAAGCGATATCACTGAGACCCAGCCGAGGCGTGCGCTCACAACCGGCAGCAACAGGCAGCATAGAGCGGCATAGATTGCCAGGATGCGGGTAGGTTTCGCAATTCCCATCAGGTAACTGCCCGACAGTCGTCCGATCATAAAGAGCGCAAAGCCGATTGAAAGGAAGTATGGTGCGTATTGAACGTCGAATCGTGGGTACTGGCCTTCGTCGGTCACAAAATTGATGAGGTAGCTGAATACGCCGGTTTGTGCTGCCACATAACAAAATTGGGCAATCACACCCATGACGAAGTGAGGCTGTTTGACAAGCGGAATGAAGAATGATGGTTTTTCTTCGACGCCCGAAACATGCGCTCCGTGAGCAATTGCCGCATCTTCTTCTGAGATTTCAGGCAAAGGCAGCCTGATAAATACCAGGGCAACGGTCATCACAACCAGCCCTATAATGCCAAGTGGAAGTATCAGCGAGACCATCTTTTCGCCTTCGACATGGCTTTGGTTACCATAGATGCTCAGCGCGATAAGTGGCCCTATAACCCAGGCAAGGCCGTTGAATGATTGTGAAAAGTTAATTCGCTGCTCAGCCGACTCCCCGGGTCCAAGTTTCGTGGTGTAAGGATTGGCGGCCGTTTCGAGGGTGGCAAGGCCGCAACCAAGGATAAACAGGCAGATCAGGAATACCCAGAACGACTCGAAAGAGGTGGTGCCGGCGATCATGAATGCTCCGAGTGCGAAGAGTGACAAGCCAAAGATGATACCTTTTTTATAGCCGAACTTCCTCATGAAATAACCCGCCGGCAGCGCCATGGTGAAATATGCCCCGTAAAGCGAAAATTGAATGAAACTCGATTGCCATTTATGCAGGTGCAAAATCTGCTGAAAATGCTTATCAAGCGTATCAACCATGCCGTGTGCCAGGCCCCAGAGGAAAAACAGCGAGGTGATCATGATGAATGGGAGCATGAACTCTTTGGTGGTGAGTTTGGCTTTTGTCATAAATCTGAATGTTAGTATCCGGTTGTTTGTAAATTATTGTCTTATAATCCGTTCTGCCGCCGTATCCTTATCTGCATGGCGTCTTCAACGGGCTTATCGGCAACCATGATCAGGTAACCGCCGCCACCCGCTCCCGACAATTTCCATCCTTTTGCCAGGTGTTTGTACTGATCAATGATGTCGTAAATTTCCTTGTCGGCCATATTGGGAAACATGGCAACCTGCGCTTCAAACGATTCACGGAATGCTTTGCCAAAGGCTGAGATGTCTCTGTTTAAAATTGCATTCCAGCAGGCTTCGGTTGCATCGGCAAGTGCTTTGGCTCCTTCGGTGGTGATGTTGGTATTGTCGATCACCGAGTATTCACTCACGCGCGGCCCCAGGGTCACAAGGTAGAGGTGATCTTCAATCCATGACAGAATATCCTCATCCTGAATGCTTTGCGTATGTGAGGGCCAGTAATTGTTTTCATAGTAATGCTTGTTCAGGCCAGGGTAAACGATGCCCAGCGAATCCTGTGATCCGGCGATCTCTTTTGTGCCGGGAGGGTTTTCGAAGCTGAAAAGCAGCCTTGCCAGTTGGTCAGGGTCGCCATGCGGAATTTCAGTGCGCCAGAGCTCAATGGCTTTGCGACGGGTACTTGAAGCCATACCTGAACGATGGTTGAATTCCACCGTCGGCTCAATACTGATTGTAATTACTGACCCGGGGTAATATTTTGATACAAAAGGCTGATCAAGCCAGCCGCCAGCAAGGTCAATCCTGTATGGAATCCGGCACACATTCCGCAGCGCCGTTGTTGACCGGGCAGGAAGGTCGGCATATGGAATGCGTTTCAATACCTTATATTCGATTCCCAACTCAGCACACATAGCTTCTTTGGCAGGAGTGTGGCCATCTTCGTTAACCACGAAAATATCAGGTTTGATGTCCTGCAGTTCATTTTCAAAATCGATGATGCCACTTCCTGTATTGATACGGCATTCTTTAACACACCGCAACGATTCGATCATATACTTCCGCTCTTCCTGCGAGTTCACGGTGTAGCGCCCTTTAAGGTTATGGATGGTTGAGTCGGAACCGATACACACATATAGATCTCCATATTCAGCGGCTTCTTTCATAAAAGCCACATGGCCGCTGTGCAGCATGTCGAAGCAGCCGGTTACAAATACTTTTTTCGCGTGATTGTCACTCATAGGCAAAGCTTTCATTTCATGGCCGGCGTTTTGGCAGCCACTGGTTTTTAAAATCCGAATATAATCGTTTATATATTTCCTGGTTATTACCGGGCAGATAGGTTTCCACCGGGTTTTCGACTGCGCTGGCAGCTTCTTCAACTGAGGAGTACATCCCGGCAGCAGGCATGGCGAACAGGGCTGCGCCAAGCACCGTTGTTTCACTTCGTTTTATTGTTTTAAAAGGCAACCGCAGCACATCGGCGCGTATCTGGTTCCAGAGGTGATTCCTGGTACCACCGCCGGCGCCCCACACAAATTCAGGTTCAAAACCGCCAGCATTGCTGAGGATTTCCAATGCCGCACGTGCATAAAATGACAGCGCTTCAAGCGTGGCCCGGTAAATGTGTGCCCGGGTTGTTGTATGCTTCAGCCCGCTGATGAGTCCGTTTCCGGGAATAAAACCTCCTTCGAACAGTTCGGGCAACACGGTAACACCTTCGCTGCCGGCTGGAATGATTGATGCTTCATCCATCATCACCTTATACTGTTCGGCGCCTTTGGGATACCCGGAATAAAATAGCCTGCCGATCCATTCAAG
>DAONEL010000039.1:9961-15562 GCA_035403045.1 Bacteroidales bacterium | reverse complement strand
AATACCGGTGGCTGAAAGTATTTCTTCGGACAAATTCCTGTTTTTCAGGTCGGTAAGCATGGAGGTCCCGGCCATAGTAGCATCGGTTACAAATTCGCCAGTTAGTTTGTGCAGGAAAACCGATGGCATAAGGACATAATAATCGGTCGAGTTAAGCACATCCGGACGATTCTCCCTGAGCCAGATCAGCTTATTGATCGTATTATAATGGAATGGTTGCAGACCAGAAATGGCAGATAGTGCGGACACAGGCATGTATTTGCCGATGTTTTCCATCACCGGAACAGTCCGGTTGCATTGCCATGAGATGACCGGGTAACAAAGTGTACCATCCTTTTTCGTGGCAGCGCCGTCCACACCGAAAGTAGTCACCGTGATTGCCGCTATCCTGAAATCTCCGAGATTTCCGGTAACGGCTTTGGAACAGGCAGCAAATTTTTGCCAGATTTCATCAGCATCCCAGGTAAGACCGCCGGGTAGCCAGGGATCGGGGTGGACTGTATTGGGAAGTGAGTGGGAGGCTATGAGGTTGCCACGCCGGTCAACTGCAAAAGCACGGACATTTGTCGCACCGCAATCAAGAACCAGGATGGCGTTTTCCATAGAGTATCAGCTTGGATTTTTATCGTCCGTATAAAGGTCCGAAATTTTTACATGCCCGGTAATCAGCTCCTTCAGCATCATTGGTGCCGAAAGCACTCCATACAGCCGGCCTGAAAATATCTCCGGCACTCACGTTATGCATACACACCGGTATACGCAGCATTGCTGCCATGGCAATAAGGTCAGCGCCTATGTGTCCGTAGCTGATGGCACCGTGGTTAGCACCCCAGTTGGCCATTACCGAGTATACATCAGTAAAGGCGCCGCTACCGGTGAGGCGTGGGGCAAACCAGGTTGTAGGCCAGGTTGGATCGGTACGTTTTGTCAGTATGCTGTTTACTTCTTCCGGAAGGTCTGCGGTCCAGCCTTCGGCAAGTTGAAGAACCGGCCCCTGGCCTTTTACAAGATTTATCCTGCTCATTGTCACGGGCATACCTCCGCGTGAAGTGAACTCACTGGAAAATCCGCCTCCGCGGAAATACTCAAGTGTAGCTGACGACCAGCGTGTGCTGGCAAGGCATTTGCCTGCTTCTTCTCCGGTGATCTGCCAGAAAGGTTTTATGGCAGGCTTGCCATCAATCTCCTGTCTGCCGGTGAAATCGAGCGACGATGCGCCTGAATTGATCAGGTGGATGATGCCATGGGCAGCAACACCTTCAAGCGCTTTGCCGGTTACACGTTTTACTGCATCGGGGCTCCAGTATGTTCGCACATCGCTGAACATCTGGGCTGTATTTGTGAGGAGATGGCCAAAAAGCATGGCGACACCGTTGAGGGAGTCATTCTCGGTGGCTAAGAGAAACACCTGCCTTATCCCATTCCAGTCGAACGAACTGTTCAGTATTGCTTCCATGAAATCTCCGTTGGGGAGGTGATCGGTCCAGTGACGCTGCCCCTGGAAGCCGGCGAGGATGGCATTGTGCCCCAGTGCTTCCTCACCAAAGCCCATTTTTGCCAGTTCAGGGTTACCAATCATCAGGTCGCGGGTGATGATGGTCATCTTGACCACTGTTTCCCAGATTTTCTCTTTCTGTTCTGCTGACATGGGATTTACATTCCGGTCCTGACCTTCACGGCAGTTGGCTTTGGTCCATGTCAGTGCTTTTTCAAACTCCGACTTATCGTAAATGCCTTCTTCCATGCGCCGTATGAGTTCCACCATATCAACATATTCATTGCGCATACCAAGGTAGTCGGTGAAAAACACGGGATCAACCACTGAACCGGCTATTCCCATGGAGACTGATCCCAGCGAAAGGTATGATTTGCCTTTCATGTATGCCACAGCCAGGGCGGCTTTCGTAAAGCGGAGGATCTTTTCTTTTACATCTTCAGGAACCGATTGGTCGGTTGCATCCTGCACATCGTGCCCGTAGATGCCGAATGCCGGAAGTCCTTTCTGGGCATATCCTGCCAGGGCTGCTGCCAGGTAAACCGCACCGGGCCGCTCGGTGCCATTAAAGCCCCATACCGCCTTTGGAATAAGAGGATCGGCATCCATTACTTCAGTGCCATAGCACCAGCAGGGAGTGACTGTGAGTGAGACACCTGCTCCGTTGCGGGTAAATTTCTCAGCGCAATTGGCAGCTTCAGCCACACCTCCAATGCAGGTATCGGCAATAATGCACTGCACGGGTGATCCGTCGGGATAATGTAAGGATGATGAGATGAGTTCGGCGGCAAGGCGGGCCATATTCATTGTCTGGCCTTCAAGGGATTCGCGCACACCCTTACGACGGCCATCTATAACCGGACGTATTCCAACAAGAGGAAATGAGCCTTTTAAACGGTTCATTATAAGTGTTTTGTAAATGATTAATTGTATGGTTTGCCGGAGGTTTCCGGGCGAACGTCTATTTCTGCATGTATCTCTCCATTTCACGAATCTGGCCGTCAGAAAGCCTGATCGCCTGGTTGTTGCTGCGCATGATAATGCCACAGGCAAGTTCAAAGAAGAGTGCACGCTGTATAACTTCGTCAAAGTCTTTGCCAACCACTACCTGTCCATGATTACGCAAGACAACGAGGTTGTGTTTTCGCATGGATTCAGTCACCATTCTGCCGATTTCCGGAGAACCCGGACAGATGTAATCAAGCATGGCGATGGGCCCTATATAAACAGGAACTTCGTTTACAACATTGAAGTTTGCGGGTGGATCAGGCATGCAGGCCAGCGTGGTAGCATAAAGCGATTGAAAATGCAACACCACGTTTATATCCTTCCGATCGCGCAGTACACCGAAATGGAAGCCGCTGTCCATCGATGGTTTTACATTGTTAAGTACCACACCATCGAGCATATTGGCGATACAAATCTGATCTTTGGTGAGATAAGGCAGCCAACTGCCGGTCTGTGAGATGAGCAGAGTCTGTTCATTGATTCGCCATGATAAATTGCCGCTGCTGCAAAGCAAAAGCTGGTGTGTACCAATACGGTGAGCGGCATCGACAAAGGCACGCAGGTGACTGTCGGTTACATGAGGCATGGATCTTTCGGTTTTATTGTTTCACGGCAAGTTTACAACATTTTAGTGCTTCGTGATTTAACTTCTTAAATTTATTATCGATCTAAACTGCTTTGTTTCTGTTGGATAAAATCAGGAAATTAGATATATAAAAATATGTATATTTACCGGCTCAAAACCAATTATGAAGAAGATATTCGTTGTAATTATTGCTGTCGTTGCATTGGGTTTGCTGACACCGAATGAGTCCATGGCTCAGTCGACTACGGGCTCCATGACATTTACCGTAAAAACCATCACCAATAATACGGGTTATTCGCCTAAACACGTTCTGGCAATCTGGATTAAAGACAGCCAGGGAAATTTCGTTGTATCATGCAAGGTGATGGCCAATACCAGGAAGAAACACCTGGTGAAATGGAAGAGCAGTTCTTCTGAAAATACTACCAATGCAATAACCGGTGCCACTCTCAGTACTCATCAAACGCATACCATTACCTGGGATGGCAAGGATTATTCAGGGAACCTGATGGCAGATGGAGTTTACCAGGTTTGGGTTGAATACACCAGCCAGAACTCTGCAAGCGGGCAACCGGCCGGGCCTTACATGTCGCTTGAGTTCAACAAAACAACTGCTTCTGAACACCTGGCACCTGCTAGTCTCAATTATTTCAGCAACATAGTGCTCGATTGGGTGCCTGATGGTGTTGGCATTGAAGAAGCTGCCAGCCTCAATTCTCGTGTTTCGGTTTATCCAAATCCTTTCAGCGAAAACGTAAAATTGACGTTTGATATTGACAAGCAATCGCAGCTGCAGTCCTATGTGGTTGATCAGGCTGGCAAAATGGTAGCTGTTCTGGCTAACGAAGTTGTATCAGCAGGAGGCTATGAATTAACATGGGATGGTAAAAACGACCAGAACAGCAGAGAGCTGTCAGGTATTTATTTCATAGTTTTCAGGGTAAATGGCATTACCACGTCACACAAAGTGCTTATGACGCGCTGATACTGCAGCCGCAATTGCGAAAGGCTGCCGTTATTCAACCACCAGCCATGTGAATCCTTGCGGGGGCAGTTTCACAGTGACTTTAGCCTCACTTTTTGCATTCAATTTACAGGTGGATATTTTTCCCTGCATTTCTCGAATGGAAGCCGAGCCGGCAAGTCCGGAATAATATAGCGGTAATGTGATCTGCCGCTCAATGGCAACATTCAAAGGGTTGAAGATCAGAACCATGGCTTTTTCTTTCAAGGTTGGATTTACATGCATGAATCCGTCCCAGTCGCGGCCATCAGCCCTGCGCAGGTGAATGATGTCGGAGTTGAGAATAAGCCGGTATTGTTTGTACCAATCTACCCATTTTGCGACCAGTTGCCTTGTTTCTTCAGTATCATAAAGCCTGAATCCCCGGTAACATGCCTGTACCCCGGCCCCGAAGTTCTGGAACAGGTGGGCTTCGTATTCCTTCAGGTGTTCTGATAAGGGCTCCAGCGTAGCGGCTTCACCGCCGCCCTGGTATTCAACCAGGGGTACGAATGTCCAGCCCATCGAAGGTGTCTTTCCCCAGGTGCCGTCGTAAATGTTTTGCCTGCCCAGCACCAGTTGCCTGTCGCGCGGAAGCGACCAGTTCGTTTCGCGGTATCCTATCCCGGTCTTGTTTGAACCTGCCAGGAAATACCAGTCGGGGACGTTGAGATAAATATCCCTGCTCCGGCACCACGCATAGAAATCAGTGATCTTTTCCCACTGTTTCCATTGTGAATCGTCCAATCCTTTGTGGCCGGGATGCAGTTGCGAGGCGCATACATCGCCTGGATACGAACCGTCGTGCTCAAGCAGTGAAAATCCGGTCGCATCGATGAAATGCTGCAGGTTGTCAAAATATTGCCGGCCCCAGTTACTTTCAAGGCAGGGTGAGTTACCAAACACAGCCCCGCCGGTTTTCCCTGTAGCCGGGTTGATAACATCCTCCTGGTCATTTACTCTCCTGCTTGCAAGCAGCGAGTAACCACCGAGTTCAATACCATTGCGGTTACAATAATCTGTAATGCCTTTGAATTTGATGATATAGGCAGAGTCGTCGCTCTCCATGTTAAGGCCGCTACCAAAGCTCAGGATAATCATTTCGAAGCCTGTGTTTTTGCATTGCTCAACTGCCTCGTGAATAACGGCAGGATCGGTGGAAGTAAGATGCAGGAAGATGGGGTTTTCAAGCACCCAGGGAGCGACGGTACGGTAGAGGCGGCGTTCAGCAAGCCCTTTTCTCTCTCTGTCGTAGGAGTCGTAGAGGAGTTCCCATACGTGCAGCGAGGCATAATTCTGACCGGGAGCAAGATTAACTCCCGGGCCGATCGGCGGCCTGCACACAAGCAGGCAGGGAGTCTTACGCTCATAGTTTACCTGTGAAGTGTAAGTGCTGTCGGTGAGCCAGTTTGTTACCCTGTCGGCTGAGGCGCCGGTCATCCCCATAAAACTATAGTTGCTTGCAATACAAAGATTTGGCGTTTTCCATTGGTTCATTTTATCAACAGA
>DAONEL010000039.1:0-9861 GCA_035403045.1 Bacteroidales bacterium | reverse complement strand
TGGAAGGACCCGAAAGCAGAAAAAGAATCAAGCCATTCGTATTTAAGGTAGCCATATTCAAATTGTCCATCGAGGCCTCCTGCAAATACATTACTCCCGTCAATGGTGATCTCCGCTTCAGGCTTAACGGCCCTTACCATTTCCTGCCCCGTGACCAGGTTGCGGAAACTGTAGCAAGCCAGTGAAGGCTTGATGCGAAAGCATCGCTCAATAAGCCCATTAGTGACTACCAGGTCGTTCGGACCGGCACCTTTATAAACTCCTGCTTTGTAAGCGTATCCGCCGATAAGCCAGTCGTCAGTCGATGAGAATTCAGGTCTTGGCTGAAGTTGTGCAAGATGCGTTTCGGGCAAATCCTGCGTAACAGCCGTGCAACAGATGATTGTGAGCAAGGCGGATGCTATGATTTTTTTCATCGGTGAAGACGGATTAATTACCAGTGATTTCCCTGGTTTCAAATCATTAAAGCTTCGTGATGCGGGCAACATATCCACCGCCTGAAGCCATATCAATCCTAAGTTTCAAAGATCTGTCAACAGTTTTTGTGGTAGTGAGATAATCGCTGCCTTTGCGGTCGGCATTCGGGCCATCGTACCAGCATTCAAGTTTGTATTTTCCTTCTCCGAGGAACGACAGGTCAAGATCGAGACTTCGCGACGTCCAGTCGGTCATAGAACCTATATACCACGTGTCGCCCTGACGGCGGGCAAGGGCTGCAAAATGTCCAATGCTTGCTTCGAGGCCGACAGTTTCGTCCCAGGTTGTCGGCACAGGGGCCAGGAATTTCATAACATCAGGTTCAAGGATGTACCTGGTGGGAGCATCGCAAAGCATCTGCAAAGGACTTTCGAAGATGATGTATTTGGCAAACTCGTGGCAGCGGGTACCCTGGCTCATAGGCTCACTCCATGATATGGTGAAGTTTTTCTTTGTGGCGTTGGTCATGGCTCCCGGAGTATAATCCATAGGACCGGCAAACATTCTTGTAAATGGCAGTGTGCAATCGTGTGCTGGTGTAATACCGTCGCTCCATTTGTCATTTTCCATGCCTCTGACTCCTTCACGCGTAAGCTGATTAGGATAGGTACGGCTGAGACCGGTCGGTTTAAAGGATCCGTGAAAGTCGGCCAGCATATGACGTTTGGCTGTTTCGACAGCTACTTTCTCATAAAAGTTTACCATTTTCTGATCATCGCGGATCATGAAATCCATCTTGATACCGGCACATCCCCATTTCTCAAATTTGTCGAGCGAAGAGTAAAATTTATCCTGAAGGGCTCGTCCCGTCACCCAGAGAATGATCCTTACATTTTTCTGTTTCGCATAGGCAAACAATGCATCCATATCCATGTCGGGATTGATTTTGTCAAGGTCGTCATTAGCTGACCAGCCTTCGTCAAAAATCACGTATTCGAGCTTGTTTGCCGAAGCAAAATCAATGTAATATTTGTAAGTTTCGGTATTGATACCAGCCTTGAAAGGAACATTATAAATATTCCAGTCGTTCCACCAGTCCCAGGCAACTTTGCCGGGTTTAATCCAGCCTGTATCTTTGATTTTGCAAGGGCTGCCGAGGCGGTAAACGATATCATTCTCAAGCAGTTTGGCGTCACTGGCGCAAATGCCGAAGACTCTCCACGGGTATTCGCGGGTTCCGGTTGTACGGGCAATATAATCGTGCCGGGTGTCGACGAGGTAGCTTCGCCTGTCGTCGCTCACTTTCTCAGTGGCAGCGGCTTGCGGCAAAATCCCTCTGAATGTGGCAGTTCCTGTTGCAGTTCCACCAAGGTAAAGCCCCGGATAATCAAGCAGGTCAGCTTCGGTGAATGCGGCAATCACACCATTGTTTTTGCGGAAAACGGCCGGCAATATGCACATCTGGTTACCTGTAATGTCGGCTGCTGATTTTATGGGATAAAATCTTTCGCTGTGCGAATGGAAATTATCTTCTTCACCGAAAAATAATGAATCGGATTGTGCCATTGTGAGTGTAACAGACTCATTATTAATGGTCACGCTATCAGGAAGTTTGGTAATGAATCGCCAGGCAGCGCCGTCGTTGTATGCCCGCAGTTTGATGCCACAGTTGCTTTTAAACCAGACTTCGGTTTCGTTGTATTGGTCAGGGATATGGCTGCGTTTTTCAGCCACCGGTGCTATGATCACCTCATCAACTGTACGAGTGTTGATCTTTTTGATTTTTGGGTTTCGCCAGGCTGCAGGAAATTCACGGATACTGAGGCTTTGTTTTGATGGCGACATGATGGTTTCGCCGCTGTATGTGATCGAGATAACCGGCGTTTCAGCCAGGGTAAGGCTGATAATGATCTTTCCATCGGGAGAAGTTGTTACCAATGGTTTTTCAGTTTTTGCTGCAAATGATGGTGAAATCAACAAGGCTACTGCAGCCAGTAGGGTGATTTTAAATGTATTACGCATGGATTGGAATATTTAGGCTTCAAAATTACGATGGCATAAAGGTAGGGATTCCGCCTGGAGTCGGAAATAAATTAGTTAGTAAGAAAAATGATGTGTTTAAAAATTCTGATTTTCAACTCTAAGTTGCAACAACCTAAATGCGAAACCCTTTCCTGAAGTTTTATTTCGCATTTTTCAGGTATTCATCCAGAGGGACCGGTTTATGCGTTTTTGCCCATTTTGCCGTGATTTCATATTGCTCTTTCATCTGGTTAAAATCGAGCAGATGGAAATTCTCTTCAAAATCAGGAATGTAGATGTAGGTGTGTGCTGCCAGTTCAGGGTAATTAGCTTGTAGAGCCTTCATTTGCCTGATAAAACCTTCATAGGCCATGTTCTCTATACGCACCCCGGCTCTTTCATACAACTTGCTGTCGCTTATGCCAAACGTTTGCATTTCCTTGTCCAGTCTTGAGGCAGTATCACATTTCCTGCTGATAATGAGCAGTGTATCAACACCCACGCCACGAAATTTCTCAAATTGAATCACAGCCTGGTAAGGAATATGGTCCTCGGCGACTCCACCGTCGATAAAGGTTGTAACAAGTTTCAATCCTCCGATATCAAGCTTCGCCGGTGGAAATAACAGGGGAATGGCTGTAGATGCCATCAGGACATCGACAATGCTGAGCGATGGATCACTTTCGGCATTCATTCTGATATTACTCATCCTGTAGGTTCTTGTTCCTAAAGGAAGCACGCGGATGTCAGTGATGGAAATTGAACTTGGGTAAGTCAGACTGCCCAGGCTGTCAAATCCCAGACTATCCCTTATGGTTCTTATCAGCAAGTTTTTGAGAGGATCAGTGTTTAAAGGAAGCTTGTTGCCGTCCCTGATAAATACGTCTTCACTTTTAAGATTAAAAAGTATGTTATGATAGCGGTCCCAGGAGAATCTTTTTGAAAGTATTGCATTCAGCATTACAGTATTAAGAGCCCCGGAACTTGTGCCTGAGATGAAGCACGGCTTCCTGAGCCATCCGGTTTTTTGAAGCTCTTCAAGCAGCGCAACTTCCTGTACTATTCGTGCTGCTGCTCCCGTCATGGCAATGGCCGTTCCTTTGCGTTCAACAAAAATTCCGGCTTCGGCTACAGGCTTCATTTTCCAGCTTATGACCGAGATACCAATATAGGAAAAAATAATTACAAGCAGAGTTATCGCAATAATCCTGAATGTTTTACGCATGTGCTAAACCTCAGTTTCTGGAGGCAAACGAATTTATTCTATAAGTATTATGTGAGCAACCATGTAAAATTACCTGTTACTCCTGTAATCATTTACTAATTTTTGCACGAGAGCAGCTTTCGTATTAATACCGGAATCTTCATCCGTGGTGAGCTGATTGATATAATCCCTAATTCCCGTGTCAACCTGCTTTGCTATTGATGTATTTAGCATGACACACCACGCCAGCTTCCGCAGGAATAACTCTTTATCCGAATTGTTTTGGTGTGATTGGAGTATAAATTCGTGCAGCGATTGCAGTACGTCCGACTGCGTTTCTTTGACCGATTTGGTTAACGGCTGTACCCAGGGTACTGTCATGATGATGACATACTGCGGCTTACGTGCAGGTGGCAGTTGAAAGTACGGCCCGGCCTGCTGCGGCATGTAATAATTGATCTTTCCGTTTTCGATGGTTACCGGGCATTGCTGTAATTGGGCACGCAGGTTTTGGGCTGTAAGTGCATCGGCCATTAGTACAACCGAAGACAGAATTGCCGATCTTAATATTGTCGCCAGCATTTTGAACTTTGTATTTTGCATTTTGAACTTTGCATTTTATTTAACAATCACTTTTACACCCACCGCCTTTCCGCCACTTTCCCATCGGGCAAAATACAAGCCAGGTTTCCAGTGTTCACAGTTTATCACGGATTGGCTTTTGCCCGGCGGCTGCTCTTCCAGGTATTTCAATCGCCCATAAACGTCGTATATCAGTAAAGCGCCTCCGGCCGGTTTCTCCTGCCCGCAGTTAATAACGAAATGATCTGATGCAGGATTAGGATATATGTTTAAGGTTTTAGTAACGCTTTGCGCTTCATATATTGAAACAAACGGTTCGCAGTTACAGATGACAGTATCTGATACAATAGGGTATGGGCACAGGCTGTCGTAAGTATAAGCTTGTGTGTATATGCTATCGTATTCAAGGTTGGCATTGAGCTTGATGGCGACTACATCGGTGTTGGCTCCCGGCCATCCAATTGGATACTGACATGCAATAACAAACTTATTATCTCGTAGTTTAGCTACTTCATCACCATATTGACCTACCACCAAATCAGTTCTTGTAAATGCCTTAGTGAAATGGCCCATCGTGTCCGAAAGAAATACCATAAGGTAATTGGGATCGGTGAATATGTTATTGGCAGCAGAAATCAGAAGAATAGAAGTGTCACTAACAGGTAATACCTGAGAAAGAGAATGATACATGGTATCTGGTTCGGAACAAATATAACTCTGCAAGTTTCCGTTTAAGTCGAAGCGGGCAACTAGCGGCCGCAGGAAAAACTCTGTTGTATCATAATGACTACCGACAGCGTAGTAAGTATTGCCAATTTGAGCACAACCCGCAAAAAAACCAATTTTTGTGGTATCAGCCCCGCTTAGCGGTGGATAAACCCATTGCATTTCGCCTAAACTGTCACATTTTACCAGGCAGGGTTGCAGAACTGCATCATAAGGATTATTTGTAGTATCATAAGGATAATAAGCATAACCCGCCAAAAGGCTGCCCCCGTCGGAGGTGAGACACATTTGGAAAAATTGTGTATCTTGAAATAAATATTGTGTGCCTGGAATTATCTGTTTCACCCACAGAATGTTGCCATCAGGATCAATTTCCCATATTTGGAAGCGGTCAATAAGATAATTTTCACTAGCTCCATATGTCAATAAACTAAGGTTGCCATCAGCTAATGATTTTATAGAGTATGCAAAGTTATCATCATACTGATTAATTCTTTTACACCATTTATAGGTTCCACACTCATCTGTTCTTATTATAAAAGTATTGACTACACTAGTGTTAGTACCTCCTGTAAGAAAAGTGCTACCATCTTGATTTGATGCTACAGAGAATACAGTCATAATATTATTATCAGTTTCAGAATAAGTATTGCTCCATTTGATATTACCATTAATATCAGCTTTTACCATCCAGACGAATCGGTCATTTCTATCCACAGCCATTATGAACCCGTTATCATAATGTTTTATCGTTCCTCTTGCTATCTCAAAACTTCCGGGCACCCCATAGGTTTGCTGCCAAACCTGAGCATTGATAGTGATTGCAATCAAGGAACAAGAAAGTACTATTACTAAAGATTTTGTCATATCAAGTATAATGAACTCAGGAAGGGGATTTTTACCCCTTCCTGAGTTAGATTTAACATGTTAACGTACTACTGTGAACCTTATCGACGATTTATTATTACCATCAATAGAAAGAGAACAGTTATATATTCCAGATACTAAGTATTTGGTAATATAAGTTATTTGGTCAGCTTCTCTTTTGATAACCAACTTATCAACCGGCTTACCCATAGCATCGGTAATCAGAATATAACTATCAGATAGTTTTGCTGCCCGATATTCTATAACAATATATTCTCTGGCAGGATTTGGAAATACTTTTAGATAGTCATTTGTGGGTTTGTTCTTTTTCACAGGTATGTCAACTTCTACCGATTTGGTAAGGTCAGGAAGGATGTATTGTTCGGTAAAGTTGATTTTACCGGATGCTGCCAGGCAATTGCGCAACCAGGTATCACCCAGTTGGTCGTCGGTCGCAATGTTTTGTATAAAATTAGCAGCAGTAAGGCTATCCATTAACTGGACGGGTTTATTACCAGATAACAGTTTACCCAACATCCTGTATTTTTCTACAATCACATAATGATCATCATTCTGCGCCTCGTTGTACAGGTATTGTTCCGGAATTTCCTGTAATCTTTGCAAACCGCCTATTGTATCACCGGCTTCCAAATCCTTATAAGCTTTATAATAATCGTTGGCGGGACGCGGCCGGCTGTCGAGAAGGCTTGTAAGCGCTTCGACATTAACACCAACAGTATCGTTTAGAATGCCGGTTACCATGCAGTTGTACCAACCATCGGCATTATTATGTTCCATTGCTACATCGGCTTCCAATTGTTCTTTTGGCGAAGTGATGCCTGCCCCTTCTAAAATTTCGTCTATCATATAATCGGTCAAGGGGTCGCTGCGTTGGTCAACAGCATTCAAAAGTTCTTCCGATTTTGCCGATTGCGGATTAGCGACGAGTATATCGCGTACCAGTGCATTGTTCAGTACGTTTTCCTGCTCGATGGCAGCTTTCATAACAGTATCACTCAGGTAGGGTGATTTTTGCAGCAACGCATCGTGTATTTCGAGGGCTTCGTCAGGGCAACTGTATGTTACTTCACTCACGGTTTCAGCAGTTGCGCCACCATCAATTAAGGCATTTAGTTCCTCTGCTTTTTCTGTAGCCTGATTGTCGCTTTGGGCGAGTTTTGAAGCGGGGTTTACTCCGCCACCGAGGTGTGATGCACAGGTATCAAGGCCGTATGATAAATTGGTGATCACCAAACTAACATTCTTTCTGATATTAGGTATGGTCCGATACTGTTGTGTTTGAATATGATGGTAATACGTTATTTGATATGCGGAAAGAAGGGATGCGCCTTGTATATTGAAGTAGTTGCAGTAAGTTGGGTAGGTAAAAAAGTCGGTGTTGGTGAACAAATTACCTGCGGGGTAGGTGCTCGAACCTTGTGTTTTGGCTATGCCGTTTTGGTTAAGGCTGCCGTTTAAAGGTTTTGTTACGGCAATATCGTACTTGCAAGAATTAAAATTGTTACAGCGCAAGCATAACCCCCGGGTGGGGTCGTTTGGGTCTTTATTTTGCCGCTGCGCCAGTATTCCAATATCCAGATTGTCGAAGGTGTTTTTATATACCTGGTTGTTGTCGGGTCCTGAGTTGTTTATTGTCAGGCCAACCATTTTTTGGGAAGGATTACCTTGTGCCCCGGTTTTGCTAAACGTGTTTTCTTCAATAGTATAAAACTTGCACTGATCAAAATAGGCGCCACCATAAGCACAATTGGTAGTATTTGAGCATGTGTCGGTAGCAGAAACAAAAAAGCTGTTTCTTGTTAGTCTTGCATAATCAATGCTACTGGCGTATAACCCGCATTTTTTAGCATAGAATAATGCGCAATCTACATCAAAAGTCTTTGTAGTAGCCGCGCCTAAGACTTTCACGCCATACTCCAGCCCGGTAAACCGGCTATAATTAATATCGGTACAGGGAGTATTGGGTGGAACAACAACATTGCAGGTACTAGATACTTTGAAAGCGCTGTTGTAAGCATAAATACCGATGGTTTTACCGGTTAAACCGGCAGTATTGTCGTCGGTAAACTTGCATGCGGCGAATTGCACCCCGCGCACCTGAGTGAGCGATACAAAGGCTTTAACCGAATCGGCACCTGCGTATCGGCTATTCACTTCGAACACGCAATCGCCAAATGCCGAAACATTGTTTATAATGCCGCCATTGGTTGGGTGATGATTCTCGTAAGGGTGAAATACCGCGCAAGCGCCGCAGTTGCGAAAGGTGGTTTTGTTGCAGTTCACGATGCCGCCCGTGTTAGTATAATTAGGGCTTCCATTCTCAATTTTAATGGTGTTTACTGCCGTTTTTGCATCTTCAATGAGAGCGTTATTCAGTGTTTTCAAGTATCCCTGATTTGATGCGGGAATTTGCGACAGGCTACTGTTACCCCACACTTCGATACCTTGCCATGTTCTGTGCAGATAACCGGTAATTGTGCCGGCATCAAGAACCAGCTTTCCTCCTTTATCAATGATTATCCTTTTACCTTGTGACATATGCAACTTACCTGTGATGGTAAAAACGGCGCCGGGGGCAACACGAAGGTCACAATATGAAATGGCTTCAGCTGCTAATGTTGTATCGCCGGTAATTACAACAGGTTCAGTGCAGTAAGCATTAGCAATCGGGGCTTCCCACAATCCCCTGCCATATGTGCCGGCACGTAACTTACCCGAGTTGTAGTCTATTTCCAGTTGATCTATTTTAACATTCGGCAGGCCATCCATCAATGTCCATTGTGTTGCTCCATCATCCAAATAATAAACGCCTTTGTATCCACCCACGTATGTCCTTCCGCTTGGATTTATCAGATTATCATGGACAATGCTCGTCAAGCCCCATATCTGCAATGCTTTAAGGTTATATGTAAGGTCATGCCAGTATGTTCCATCAAATTTAACCACAGTTGTATCGCCCCGCCAGTTATTGTGTACCAACCAAAGTACATTTGCATTACGGCTGTCAATAGCCATGTCGTCGCCACCGCGTTTTGGAGTCGGAAAAACAGACCATATAACTGCCGAAGGGTTATTTGCATTGGCGTTCGACGTTTTTAACCAGCGTTCCGGCTTCCAGTGCTTTCCTAAATCTCGCACATACATTATATTGGAGTCATTTGGCGCTGTATATAGCTTGTAAAAAAACTTTACTGAATCTACAACATCTATGTTAGTGGTAATAGGCTGCCACGTTTCGCCCTTGTTTCTTGACCGATAGATATTTTTTAAGGTTACGAAAAATACAGTATTATCAACCAAAGAGCTCAATTTAAACCAAGTAAAAAAATCAGTAGATCCAGGAACGGTTAATTGAACGGGAAGCGTTTGTCCGTAATTCTCATATCGCCAGAAAAATGTACCAGACTGACCGGTGACATAAAATCTGCTGCTTGTCTTTGGATCAATGGCACAACTTGTGCCGTCATTAAGTCCAAAATTTTTCCATCTTTGTTCAGGTGCTTTTATTTTGTTAAGCATGTTGCTTCCAACATCATAGGCCCCCATCAATACATAGTTTGAATCGGTAACTGCTCCTGATATGAAATGCAGGTTTGCTACTCCCATATTCTTGGTTTTATTTATCCAACCTGTATTTGTGAGTTTTGAAATTCCTCCGTCAGTTCCAACCCACAGTTCGTTTGAAGGAGAGTATATCAAATGGTGTATATCCACATGATAATTGCCATCCATCGCAGTCCATGTTAACCCCTGATCGGTTGACTGAACTATCGGATTATTCATACAATCTCCGATATGGATGATATTAGGGTTGGCAGGTGAAACTGAAAATCCTTTTGCAAGATTGAGTAGGTATATAGTATCATTTGATCCTGAATATTGATATTTCACCCAGCCTTTCAATGTCCATTGAAGAGTAGGATATTGAGATATATCAAGTAAACGAATTCTGATTTTTGAATTTACTGATTCAGCTATATAGAGTAAATTCGGATTCGCAGCACTGAACTCTATCATTATAT
>DAONEL010000038.1:0-21628 GCA_035403045.1 Bacteroidales bacterium | reverse complement strand
TGTACGGGCTTTGGGTGCAGGAGATTGTCCGATATATTGAAAAAGAGGTCGGGATAAATGAAAACATCGAAGCCATCAGAGATGTTTCCATTACTGTGAATGATAGAAACCTATACATACATTCACCACTTTATCCTGCCGGATTCAAGATCTACAGCGGAACCGGGAAGTTGCTAATGAGCGGAGAAATAACGGGAGAAGAAAATACTGTTAATCTGGTGAACCTGCCACGGGGAATTTATTTCATCAGGCTGGTTGCTGAGAACCGGGCAGGCCGCACAAAAAAAGTAATTCTTAACTGAATGCCGGCTTTTTTTGGGATAAAAGCATAAATGCTGAACCCGCACAATCAGCAGGATGGTTTTACTCTTCTTTTTCCTTAGGCTGAAGATAATACCCTTCTCTTGAAAGCAGGTGATCGAGGTTGGCGACACCGAGCACAACAATTGCCGTAACTATTGAAGTATGATCGAGGTACTCGGGGATTGCCTTGTTGAAAAGGTCTCTTTCGGTATGCCAGATTTCGCCGTAATTGAAATTATAGCCCCTGGTATCTTCGGTGCCGAACGTGATGGTTGGAATGCCTTTTACTGCAAAAGGCCCTGAATCAGTTCCCCAGGCTTTTTTAGGAATATCGGTTGCTTCCCGCTTTTTCAGCGTAAAAGGAAAATCGGGATTGATATCAGCGAGCGGTTTGCAGATTTTTTCGAAATCATCCCACATTGCCTCACTCACGCTCAGGCTGTTAGCTACCGTTGGTCCGCCATCACGATTAAACATGTTTGAGATTTTTCCCCACTTATCTTCATTAAGTTTTATCCAGCTTTCCGATCCCAGCAATCCAAATTCCTCAGCAGCCCAAAGGCATACCAAAATTGTTCGTTTGGGTTTTACCCCCGAATTCATGATCAATCTTGCCGCTTCCATGGTTGGTGCAACACCCGAGCCATCGTCAACAGTGCCGGTTGCAACATCGTATGAATCGAGATGGCCACTCATGATAACATATTCATCAGGAAATTTTGTGCCTGGAATTACACCGATGATGTTATGGTATTTTATGGGGCCCATTTTAAAATGGTTGCGAATATCAAACTCGAGCTGAAATCTTTGCCTTTCCTTTGCCATCTGCTCTATAACCTTATACTGGTGTTCGTCAAGTTTAATGTCAGGGATCGACGGCAGGTTTTCGAATGTCATGCTATCGATATTCCTCCGGTCATACAAAACCCTGATAGGAACCGGTGCTGACTGGATAATTCCCAGGATGCCCGCTTCGGCCATTTGCCTGTAAAATAAGGCCGGTTCTTCTTTGTAAGCGAGTAATTCAATTTTTACATCACTATCACGATTTTTCCAGATCAATGTTCTGATCGAATCATTTTTCTTATCGATCAGCGTGTTTTCAGCGATGATTTTTGCCCTTTTCTCATCTGCCTCTTTCGAAATATCGATCGGGAAACCGTTGCTTTCGCCTGAAACGAGCACCCAGGCACCCTTTAATGCGCCTTTCATCCTGTCGAATTCAGCCTGGTTTTTGGGTTCAATCAATACATGGCCTGCTTGAGGCCCTTTGGTACCGGAAGTATAGGAAGGTGTTGCGAAATGCAAATCCATTCCGTCACCTCCAAGCATTTTCCCAAACCACGGCCCGCGGTTGAATCCAACAGGCAGGGTTCCGGCTTCGTCAAACTGAACCTGCATTCCCCATTCCCTGAATTTTGAGGCGGCCCATTCAGCCGCATTCTCGTAAGCATCAGACCCAACTGGCCGGCCGCCAAAACGATTGCACAGCACATCAAGATGCTTCATCGTTTGGTTATCGGATTTGCCCGTTTCGATGATCTTCTCAACTGCCCTGTTGTTTTGAGCGGTCACATTGAAAGGAATGAGTTGTGTAAGAGCAATTATCGCTATAATGAGTGTTTTTTTCATGAGACTTTGTAGTTGTATAGGTGCCTTGAGGTAGCCTGGAGTCATATCGATTACCGCAGCATCTGGTTATCTGATTTTTATCGTTTCGGGATTTGATATTTATTAAAGCCGCAGTTCATTTCTGTTTAATCAGTGGCAGGTGCTGGCAGCGAGTTCGTTGTTTACAGCGTATCGGTTACTTCACTTATCTTATTCTTACTTCAGATGATCGGGATCGAAAACAATGCCTGCCTCACCCTCGGATACCAGCATTGGATTGTCGCATCCGATTGATACCTTAATATCATAGGGCTGCGCTTTTGACAAATCACCTGCTATGAGGGTTTCGGCCAGTTTTCGCATCGATTCAAGGTAATTCACTCCCAATGCTTTTTCACCGGTATAATAATAGTGACCGCAATAAAGCTTTGTAATTCCCTCATCCATAATCTCCTGCATTTTTTTAACAGATTCAAGGTAAGCTTTCATTGGTGCCACCGGCCGGAGTTGCAACCAAACCTGGCCTGATCCAAAAGCATCACCCGTGAAACAGCTGTTGGTCTTTTTGTCAATAAAAACAATGGATCCCGGGGTATGAGCCGGCATATGCCTGACTTCAATTTTCCGCTTGCCGAGGTCGAAAATATAACCTTCGTCAATAAATGCCAGTTTTCCTTTATAATTCTTATCAAGTAACACTGTATCAGCAGGATGGAGAAAAATTTCCTTGAAAAACCGGATGTTTCCTGCATGATCAGGATGAGCATGGGTAAGGGCAACTTCAAGTGGTTTAGTGGTGACCTGTTTTATGACCTCATCCAACTTTTCACATTTTGTGCCTGTGTCGATTAATAGTGCCTTTTTTTTACCTTCTATCAGGTACATGGTGGTATTGTCTGATGTTTCAATTACCCAGGTGTGGTCTTCAATGGGAGAGATTTTAACATCATTGTTTTGAAAAACCGGCTGAGCATTTATTGAATGCACAAGGCACAAGGTTATTAGTGTCAGAAATACAAAGTTGATTTTCATTTGAATATTACTTAAAAAGCAGTGGAACAAATTCAGAGAGATATGTCCTCCAGTTGACCCAGGTATGTCCGCCATCACTTTCACGGTATGTGTAAGGAAATTTCATTGCATCAAGTTTTCTCCGGTAATCCTGGCAGGCTTTGTAAAGGAAATCGTTTTTCCCAATACCTATCCAGTAAAGCCTGAAACCATTTTCCATCTGTTTTTGAAGGGTTTCATCAATGTTTTCATAAACTTTTGATGTTGCCCCTTCAAATGGCATAATAGCTGCCGAGAATAGCCCAACGTAGTCAAAAGTGTTAGGGAAATACCTTGAAATATGCAGAGAATGGAACCCGCCCATTGACAGGCCGGCTATTGCCCTGCCTGATTTCTCCGTTTGTACCCTGTAATTGCTTTCCACAAACCTGATAACATCGGGGAAGGATTCTTCAAACTCTCCGCCCATGGTTTTGGGCAGCTGAAACGTAGGTTTGTACATGCCGAGGCTTGATTCCCCGGGAGCAGCTTCCTGCACGGCATTGCCGTTTGTCATCACAACGATCATCGGGACCGCTTTACCTCCAGCAATGAGGTTGTCAAGTATCTGGGAAGTTCGTCCCAGCGAAATCCATGCCTCTTCATCACCACCCATGCCGTGCAGCAGGTAAAGGACAGGGAATTTTTCACGGCTTTGTTCGTATCCCGGCGGAGTATAAATGGTAATTCTGCGGGTAAGTCCGAGAGTTGGTGACTCATACCAGCACCGCGCCACGGTACCGTGAGGCACGTTGTTCACTTTGTAGAGATTGCCCTGTCCGCCGCCAATAATGAAAACATTGGTGACCGTTACAACGTCACGGATCAGGTAAACATTGCTGGGATCAAAATTCCTGACACCATCGATAAGGAAATGATAGCTGTAAAGTTCTGATGGCAGAATGGGGCTTGTGTATGTCCAGACGCCATCATCGCCCTTTTTCATATCGGTTTTTCCGGGCGCCCATCCATCAGCCGGGAGCCAGTCGCCTGAAATTTTAACCTCCCGGGCATCAGGAGCTGCGCATCTGAATGTCACAGTGTTATCAGGATTAATTTCAGGAGAGATGATGTTCTGGGTATTCCAGAGCGCCTGCTGAGCCTGCATTATGAAGGGTGTCTGAAGGAGCAAAGCCATTACAATCAGGAGTTTTTTCATTCGCTTTAATAAGGTTTAAACAAAGGATTGAGCATAACGTTTTTTATCTGTAAGAAATAGAACCGGATCTGTTTTCATTGAGAAAAGTATTCGCCCATGCCTGTAAAATTATAAAGATATTGGCTTTTCGGCTAAACTGCTTTACGTTGAATTTCGAAATATTACTGTAAAGTATTGACTTAATGGCTTAAACAAGTCAGGGATATTGTTTTAAGCTGTTGACATCTTTTAAATCAGGCGTTTGTTGATTGATTAATTTGCGATATTTGTCATGTATCAACAACCCGATGGGCTAACCCGCTGATTCAGTTATTGATAATCAACTTTAATCAACCATTGAAGTCATGAAACATACCGATTTTATTTATCCTGCTGACAGTAAAAAAAGCCTGAAGGACTTTGATCCCTCATTTTCAGGAAAGTATAAGAGCAAAAAAGGCGCTGAAAAGGATCTTGAAAAAGGTATTGAGAAACTGGCAGAACTCCAGGATATGCTTTATGCTCACGACCAGTATTCAATCCTGCTCATCTTTCAGGCTATGGACGCTGCCGGAAAGGACGGAACAATCAAGCATGTGATGTCGGGAGTTAATCCGCAGGGTTGCCAGGTTACAAGTTTTAAGGTTCCTTCGGCCGAAGAACTCGATCACGATTACCTGTGGCGCTGCGTAAAACAGTTACCGGAGCGAGGGCGCATCGGGATTTTTAACCGCTCATATTACGAAGAAGTTCTCGTTACCCGGGTTCACCCGCAAATACTACAAAACCAGAAACTTCCTGCGTTGCCAAAAGCCCCTGAGAAAGACCAGAAATTCTGGAAACAACGTTTCGACGACATCAATAATTTTGAAAAATACCTCAGCAACCAGGGAACAATTATCCTGAAATTTTTCCTTCATGTTTCACCTGAAGAGCAGAAAAAAAGACTGCTCGACCGCATTGCCGATTCGTCAAAAAACTGGAAATTCTCCATTGGAGATTTACATGAGCGCGCTTTGTGGCCCCAATACATGGAGGCTTATGAAGAAATCCTTAAACATACCTCAACAGCAGCTGCTCCATGGTATGTGATTCCGGCTGATAAGAAATGGTTTATGCGGGCAGCCGTAAGCGATATTATCGTGGAGAGACTTCAACAACTCAAGCTTCATTACCCGATCATCAATGACACGCAAAAAGCAGACCTGGTGAAAGCCAAAGAAATGCTGGAAAACGAAGGAACAGAAAAATAATAGCTTTCAGGTGCCGTTAGTGCAGTTGAACTGCCTGCTTTATAGCCAGAGTGGCTTTTTATTCGTAATACGATAATGACCAATCAATGAGTTCTCGTCATAATAACCTTTACAGCCGTAAGAAACGGTGGAAACTGTTCCTGCTTTTCGCTGCAGTTATTATTGTGGTACTATCTCTCTGGTATTCAAATGTTTTGGTTCATAAAATCGCCCAGGACGAGAGGGCAAAAATCCAGACCTGGGCCAATGCAATCAACCACCGCCTTACACTGGTGAATTCGACCAGTAAATTTTTTGGCCAGATACGTACTGAAGAAAGAAAGAGAGTTGAACTTTATGCCGAAGCCCAGAAAAGAGCCAGCCAGGCTTCAGTCGACGATGAATCGCTGTCTTTTTATTACCAGATCATTGAAAACAACTCTTCGATACCGGTAATCCTTACGGATGAGGAAGGGAACATCAATACGACCAGGAATGTGGATTTTGATCCTCAGAAAGTCAAAAAAATGACTCCTGAACTGAAGAAGGAGTTTTCGGTTTACCCGCCAATCGTTTTTGACTATTACCAGGGGAACCTGAATTACATGTACTATAAAGATTCCAAGCTGTTTACCGAGGTGCAGAATGTGCTCGACGAGATTGTAAACTCTTTCTTCCGCGAAGTGGTGGAAAACTCGGCTGCCGTGCCTGTAGTTATTACCGACAGTACCCGCAGGTATGTTATCGCTTCGGGAAACGTTGATGCCGACAGCCTTACCGATAGTGTCTATCTGAAAAAACTTACCAGCGAGATGGCGTCACAGAATGACCCGATTGAAATTAAGGTGGCCGATCGCGGTAAAAACTACATTTATTACAAGGATTCTTATACCCTCACCCAGTTAAGATACCTGCCTTATTTCCTGTTTGCTATCATAGGTGTTTTCCTGCTTGTCGCATATGTCCTGTTCAGCATGTCGCGGCGATCGGAACAAAACCAGGTGTGGGTGGGTTTGGCCAAAGAAACTGCACACCAGCTTGGCACGCCGCTATCGAGTATGATGGCATGGATTGATTACCTCGAAACCAAAGGGATTGATAGTGAAACGATTAATGAACTGCAGAAAGATGTGAACAGGCTGCAAACCGTAACCGAAAGGTTCTCTAAAATCGGGTCGACGCCGGTGCTGAAGCCCGAAAATGTTGTAGCCCTTGTTTATAATGCCGTTGAATATCTGAAAACACGCACATCGCAAAAAGTGCAGTTCTCAATCAATGTCACCGACGATAAAAAAATCATGGTTCCGCTCAACTACCAGCTTTTCGACTGGGTGATTGAAAACCTTGTGAAAAATGCCGTTGATGCCATGGCCGGGAAAGGGAAGATTAAAATCGACATTTTTGAAGATGATGCAACGGTGAGAATTGATGTTCAGGACACCGGAAAGGGGATTGCCAGGAATATGTTCCAGACGATATTCAACCCGGGATTTTCGAGTAAACAACGGGGATGGGGGTTAGGGCTTTCTCTGTCAAAACGTATTATCAGCGAATATCACAAAGGCAAAATTTTCGTCAAAGAATCCACGCTTGGGAAAGGAACTACATTCAGGATCGTTTTGAGGAAATAGTTAATGGTTAATAGTTGATTGGTTATCCGGAGAATGGTTGATTTGCTGATAGTTAACGAAACACGTAAAGAGTACGCTGATTAACTTCTGTTTCTCAAATACTTTCACCGCTCAATTTTACCATTAACATTTTCCCGATAACTGATTCCCATAACTATTTTCCCGATAACTTATTCCCAATTCCCCACTAACCAAACTGATAACACCTCGAACCCGATTCACTGATACAATGGCAGGTATTTACCTTCATATACCCTATTGCAGGCACAAGTGCAATTACTGCAACTTCTATTCGCTTGCATCCACGAAATACCGCGAGCAGCTGCTTCCGGCACTTTTCAGGGAACTGGCACTTCAGCAATATTACCTTGAGGATGAACCGGTTGAAACTATCTATTTTGGCGGCGGCACGCCTTCGCTGCTCAATACGAGAGAACTCGAGAATTTGATTGCCGGTATTCACAAATGTTTTTCAGTAACCGCAGAAGCTGAAGTTACACTGGAAGCAAACCCTGACGACTTAACGGCATTGAAAATCAGGGAATTAAAACATGCAGGTATCAACCGATTAAGTATCGGTATCCAATCATTTAACGATGATGATCTGGAATTCCTTGAACGGAGGCACTCGGCCGACCAGGCAAGAATTTGTATCACGATGGCGCAGGATGCCGGTTTTACTAACCTGAGCATCGATCTTATTTATGGAATCCCAACGCTTGACTGTAACGGATGGGAATCGAACCTGCGCAGGGCTACAGAATCAGGTATTCCGCACATTTCGGCGTATGCTCTTACAGTTGAAGAGAAAACACCGCTGTTTCTTCATATTCAGCAGGGCAAATTGCCAGGCATCGATGACGAAAAGCAACTGGATCATTTTAACATTCTCACTTCAATGCTTCGCGAAAATGGATATGAGCATTATGAAATTTCTAATTTCTGCAAGCCGGGCATATATTCAAAACACAATACGTCATACTGGCAGGGCAAAAAGTACCTGGGCATAGGCCCGTCGGCGCACTCGTTCAATGGCAGCTCACGGCAGTGGAATGTGTCTGATCTCGGATTATATATCAGTTCACTGAACAAAGGTGAAGTGCCTTTTGAGAAGGAAATTCTTACCACGCCACAGCGCTATAACGAATATGTAATGACCTCGTTAAGAACCATGTGGGGCTGTGATCTGGATTTGATCAGGAAGAAATTCGGAGCCGGATTTGCAGCGCAGGCTCTTGCTGACGCCAGGCCATTTATTGAAAACGGGATGATTGCTCAGCACGCACAGGTTCTTCACCTTACGGATAAAGGGCTGTTTCATGCCGATGGAATTGCATCAGCATTTTTTAAAGTGGACTGATTTGACCACGCTGTTTACCTGAGTTTAACTGCTATTCCAACAGGCTGGTGATCGGAATAACTGAAACCAGTTTCAATTGTTTGTGCTGCCTTTAGCTCAACATTTGGCGACACGACAAAAAAATCAATCGTAGTAACCGGGGTTGCTGCTTTCTCATATGGTTTGTCCACCTTGCGGTTGGTCGGCTGCGAAGGATCAAAGGCCCATTGCCAGTTTTGTGCGATAAAATCTGAAGGTATTCCGGGATGTATCGCATAAGCTTTGTAACCTGCTTTGATGGCCGCCGAATCGTAGGAGAGAGGGTTCTGGTTCCAGTCGCCGCCGGCAATCACATAATTTCCTTTTAAAAACTCATCTTCCATAACCTTTTTGAGGCTGGCCAATTCAATTGCCGGCATGTCGGAGGCATTGCTGAAAACTGAGTTGTGCAGGTTTATCAGGACAAGTTGCTTGCCGTTAGTCACATTAAATCGTGAAAGGATGAAACAACGATCGGGCATGAACAGCTTTTTGGGCCAGCCATAAGAAGAATTAAAAGAATGACGTTCGGACTCCACCGGCGACCATTTACTTAATGTCAGTTGCCCTGAAGTTACTTTTCCTACAGGCCGGAACAACGGAACAGGAACGAAATTTACTTTGTAATTCAATGCATAAGCTGCTGAGTATTTGCTGAAACTGGCTTCAATCCTCTTCGCCTGGTTATCCCGGTAAGTTCGTTTTGATAATGTGTCAACCTCCTGAAGTAGTATAAAGTCGGGCCTGTCGAGTGTGGTAAGCTGATAAATTACACCTTCGCGGTACGACTTGTATTGTTCTTTGGATGGCCTGATCATTTCCCCGCCTTCAGGTAAAAAATCCATCTCTTTTCCCAATCCGCAATACCCTGTATTCCATGAATAAAAAGTGAGTGTTGAGTCAGCTGGCACCAGTGACGCGGAACCGTTGCCTGTGATTTGAAGCTTCCCGGTTGCCGGAGGCTTGAAATCGCCGATTGTAGCATAACCCAGAAATGCAGCGATTAAAGCCAGCATAGCGACTGCAATCCAGAAGATAATCGATAGAACAATCCTTCGCGTTGATTTCATAACTGATCAAATGGGTTGATAATCTCTTTGCGGTTAAGTTTGCATAGCCTGATAAAATTACTCAAACGCTGCATGTTTGAGCGAATTTAAAAAAATAACTAATTTCGCCTGTTTCTTGTTAAACTAAGTTGTAGAAAAATTTATGCCAATTCTCGGATCAATCATTAAAAGTGCAATTGAGGTACGCAGCCGCATCCCTGTTGACAAACTTAAGCCACAGGATCCATATAAGGCTCAGGTCAGGACATTGCGTAAGCTTTTGCGCACAGCCCAGCTTACTTTTTTCGGAGAAGAATATGGCTTTCCGCAGATGTTGCGAAGCGAGAATGTAGTAAAGACTTTCCAGCAGAAAGTTCCCCTGCACGATTACAACTCCATGCATCGCCGCTGGTGGTACCGGACTCTTAATGGTGAAGCATTTGTTTGCTGGCCTGGGCAGGTGAAGCATTTTGCCCTGAGTTCGGGCACTTCCGAAGCATCAAGCAAATATATACCCGTCACGCCTGATATGCTGAGGGCCATTCAGCGGACAAGCATCAAACAATTGCTTTCGCTTGCGAAATATGATTTTCCGCCTGAATTCTTTCAAAAAGGTGTACTCATGCTTGGCGGAAGCACTCACCTGCAGTTTAACGGCACCTACTACGAAGGCGACCTGTCGGGTATCACCACCGGAAACCTTCCTTTCTGGTTTCAGCATTTTTACAAGCCCGGCAACCGTATTTCGAAGGAAAGAAACTGGACGACGAAACTCGAAGAAATCATTAAAAAAGCCCCTGAATGGGATATCGGCGTGATAGTCGGGGTACCTGCCTGGCTGCAGATATTGCTCGAGAAGATCATCGAACAATATAATCTGAATACAATACATGATCTCTGGCCTAATCTTTCGATCTATGTACATGGCGGAGTTTCGTTTGCTCCTTATGCTAAGGGCTTTGAGAAATTACTGGCAAGGCCGCTTACTTACATGGAAACCTACCTGGCCAGCGAAGGGTTCATTGCTTACCAGAGCCGCCCCGGAACCAACTCTATGCAACTGGTTCTTGACAACGGCATTTTCTATGAATTTGTCCCGTTCAACGAACAGAACTTCAACGATGACGGTAACCTGAAACCTGAAGCGGAAGCACTCACCATCAACCAGGTGGAAGAAGGAAAAGAGTATGCTTTGCTTCTTTCAAGCTGCGCCGGAGCCTGGCGTTACCTTATCGGTGACACGATCAAGTTTACCTCGAAACAGCTTTCCGAAATTGTGATCACAGGCCGCACCAAGCATTACCTGAGTTTATGCGGCGAGCATCTCTCGCAGGAAAATATGAACCGTGCCATTGAAATGCTGGAACATGACCTGAATATCACCGTGAGGGAATTCACTGTGGCCGGTATAAAGCATGGCAGTATGTTTGCCCATAAGTGGTACCTGGGTACAAACGATATAATTGACCAAGCTGCAGCCGCAAAGAAGATTGATGAATTCCTCAAAATTCTCAACGATGACTATCGTACCGAGAGGTTACACGCCGTGCGCGATGTAATTGTTGAAACGCTGTCGCCTGAAGTGTTTTTGAACTGGATGCGGTTACAGGGAAAAGAGGGTGGACAACACAAATTTCCCCGCGTAATGAAGAATGCAAAATACGAGCAGTGGGAGGAATATCTTCAATCAGTAAAAAATAATAATGGCTGACAAATCGTTGGTATGAAACGCTGATTTTATCATCTCGGTAAGATTATCGTTCACAATAAATCTAATCAGTTACCAAAAAGCAATCTGAAATATGCACCCGTTATTGCAAGGCATGATCCTCGGATTTACCCTGGCAGCCCTGTTGGGACCAGCACTTTTCACGTTGCTGCAAACGAGCATTCACAGCGGATGGAGATCAGGGATATTTCTGGCCACCGGAATAATTATCAGCGACTTCAGTGTGCTGATGCTGGCATATCTCGGGGCATTGCAAATAATTAATAAAAAAGACAACTACCTCATAGCCGGTATTATCGGGGGGATTATTCTGATACTTTTCGGCATTTATACCTTTAACCGCAAAGTCCATTTCGACGAAAACAACAACCCGGTTGAAATTAAGGTGGCCGGGCCGCTTACCTATATCCTTAAAGGCTATTTTCTCAATATTATGAACCCTTTTGTGTGGTTCTTCTGGATATCAGCTATGGTTGGCGTAAGCTCCAATTTCGGCGACGACAAGCATGGTATTCTCATCTTTTTCTCCGGTACACTTTTGGTTGTGTTTGCTACCGATATACTGAAAGTGCTCGTCGCCAGTAAGTTAAAAAGATATCTGAACGGCAGGATATTACTGCTCATCAATCATGCAGTGGGTATTCTTTTGGTAGGATTTGGGATATTTTTAATGATCAGGACAGTGCTCCATTTCTGAGAGAATCTGATCATTCGATTTTGGTTGAAACCATAACAATCAGGCCGTCTAATTCCGTCGCAGGTTACTGCTCTTCCGAGAAGCGAATATCTTTGATATTCAGTTGAATGGACTTATTACCATTCCATTCGTTCTCTTCAAGATGGTAGCATATGTCCATGGCGCGGCCTTTCTGGATATCAGTGTACTTGTCGCCCTGCTGAAAAGCAATGGATGAAAAAGGATCGCTCCGCACCGATTCCTGGAAAACGGTCATTTTCACATGGTTTTTGCCTACAATTCTGGCATAGCCTGTGTCGCGGGTTCGCGGGGTCATAAATACCGGCGACATGTTTCCGGGCCCGAAAGGAGCAAACTGTTTGAGTATTCGCATAAATTTCGGCGTGATCTGCCGAAGGTCAAGTTCCAGGTCAATTTCAACTTCTGGCATGAGCATATAATCCTGGATGGAAGTTGCAACGATATGCTCAAATTTCTTTCTGAAAAGCTCAAGGTTCTCAGGTTTCAGCGAAAGTCCTGCAGCATAGGTATGTCCGCCGAAATGCTCAAGCAGGTCGCTGCAGGCATCAATGGCGTCATAAATATCAAAATCCTTTACCGATCGCGCTGAGCCTGTTATCAGCCCGTTGGATTGGGTAAGCACTATGGTAGGGCGATAGTATGATTCGGTAAGCCGTGAGGCAACAATGCCGATAACTCCTTTATGCCAGTTCTCGTTAAATACCACTGTTGAGCGCATTCCCTGCTGGCTTTTATCGGCAGCAATCATGTCGAGGGCTTCCTGAGTGATTTGCGAGTCAAGGTCGCGGCGGGTAATATTAAAATCATTGATTTGCCTGGCAATACTTTCGGCGTCGGCGAGGCTGGGGCTGATGAGCAGTTGAACCGAATTCCGGCCGCTCTCAATCCTTCCGGCTGCATTAATGCGCGGGCCAATCACAAATACCAGGTCGTTGATGGTGAGTTCCCGCGAGAAGATTCCTGCTTCAGCACTTTCGGATTTTTCGGCTTCTTCGCGGCGGATGATATTTGCCACATTAAGAATTGCCTCAATTCCCGGGCGCGGTTTGGAGTTGATGAGTTTGAGCCCGTAGTATGCCAGAATCCTGTTTTCGCCGGTTATCGGCACAATATCTGATGCTATGCTCACTGCAACCAGGTCGAGATACTTGCTAAGTTTCTCGAACGGTATGTCGTATTTTTGGGCATAAGCCTGTATCAGTTTAAAACCAACGCCGCAGCCCGAAAGTTCGTCAAAAGGATAAACTGAATCATCGCGTTTTGCATCCAGCACGGCAACAGCCGGAGGCAACTCATCTCCTGGGCGATGGTGGTCGCAAATGATAAAATCGACCCCTCTTTCCAGGGCATATTGTACCTTCTCCACGGCTTTAATTCCGCAGTCAAGCGCAATAATGAGCGAAAACCCATTTTCAGCGGCAAAGTCAATTCCCTTTATTGATACGCCGTAACCTTCGTTATACCGGTTAGGGATGTAAAAGTCGATATTGGCAAATTCCTGTTCCTTCAGGAAGGTGTAAACCAGCGCCACTGCGGTTGTTCCGTCCACATCGTAATCGCCATAAACGAGTACTCTTTCCTTTTTATCGAATGCCTGCCTGATACGGTTCACGGCCATCTCCATATCGCGGAGTAGAAACGGATCATGAAGATTTTGCAGGTCGGGACGAAAAAAGCTCCTTGCTTCGGTAAAAGAGGAAACTCCCCGTTGGGCAAGCAGAACAGCAAGCGGTTCATCTATACTCAGGTCGTTAGCCAGGTTCCTGACTACCTCAATATCACCGCTTTCTTTATAAACCCAGCGTCTTTCCATACAATTTTGCTGTAACGCAAAGTTAGAAAAAAGGTGACAGGAAAGATTGTTAGTAAAAAATTCATCGCTGAATGTCAGCACAAAATTTTTCGGGGCATGCCCGAAAACTTGTTTATTGAATACTAAACCGTGGACAGACAGCCTAAAACGTCGACCGCATTGCTTCAACAGGATCGAGGCGTGAAGCTGCCCAGGCGGGGAATAAGCCAGAGACAAGCCCGATAAATGCGGAAACGGATAATCCCAAAATGATATTTGCGGAGGTGAGCATAAGGGTCATATTGGCCAGGCGCGAAACAACAACCGTTCCCGCATAAATAATAAGTAAGCCTAGAATGCCACCAAGCATTGCCAGGAATATGGCTTCGAAAAGGAACTGGAGCAGGATGAAATAATTCTTTGCGCCAAGCGACTTCTGAATGCCGATCTGAGCAGTTCTTTCCTTCACCGATACGAACATAATATTGGCAATACCAAAACCGCCCACCAGCAACGAAAATCCTCCAACGATCCATCCAACCATAGCGATAACGCTGAATATCTTATCGAATCCCTGGGTGATGATACTCATCTCGTTAATGGCAAAATTATCTTCAACCGAGGGTTTAAGTTTGCGAACCGAACGCATAATGCCAGTGAGTTCATCACGCAGTTCATCGTTAGGAACATTTGGTTTGCTTTTCACGAGAATGGCCGAGCCAATGTTATACGAATTGAGGTCAATAAAATTGCGGCCGAAATTTACAGGCAGTAATACCCAGGTGTCGTTGGACTGGCCAAATGTATCGTTGCCTTCTTTCTTGAAGGTTCCGATGATCTGAACTTTTCGCCCGAAAACCAGGATTTCCTCTCCCAGGGGGTCAGTGTTTTCAAGTAATTTGTCGGTGATATCCCGGCCAACAATGGCAACAGGCCTGCCGGTTTGTGATTCCTGCAGGGTGAAATATCTCCCCTGGTCAATATTGAAAGCCTGCACTTTATCATAGTCGTGTGACACAGCAACTATCTGGGCGTTTTCGTATGTATTGCCCTTGAACTTTACGTTCTTTTCAGTAGCCACATAATAACCGGCAGCATCAGTCAATGAACTCCTTTTCTGGATTTCTTCCATTTCCTGCAGCCGTGTTTCGGGGCGTTTCATGTATTTCCACCAGGCATAGTTGGCATCGCCCATACTCCAGGGCCATTTCTGGACAAAAAGCACATTGCTGCCGAGAGATTCAACACTTTTGCGGATGGTAATCTCGATACTGTCGAAAACTGTCAGTACCGAAATGACTGAGAAAATGCCGATAGTAATCCCCATCAGCGACAGGAATGTGCGTACCTTGTTAACAACAATGGCTTTGATTGCAAACAGGTAACTTTCGCGCAATAACCGGAGGAATAACATCTGTGGTCTTTTAGCAGCAGAACTTTGATGTAAAATTACTTCTTTTATGCAAACAATCCCGGCGACCATGTAATTTTTAAGAAATCAGCCATTTCCAGCCGCATTTTTTATATTATTGCAAGCTTTAACAGGCAGCGATATGGAAGAGTTAAAACCCATCAGGTCAGCGCTTATTTCGGTTTATCACAAGGAAGGAATCGACATAATTGCACGAAAACTGCACGGGTTGGGAGTGGTTATGTACTCAACCGGCGGCACGTATGATTTTATCAGGTCACTTGGTTTGCCATGTACAACGGTTGAAAGTCTTACCACATACCCGTCGATTTTTGGCGGACGTGTAAAAACATTGCACCCGGCAGTATTTGGCGGTATTCTTTTTCGCCGTGATAATCAAACCGATCTGGCAGAGCGCGAAACGCATGATATTCCGGCTATCGACCTGGTGATTGTTGATCTCTATCCTTTCGAATCCACGGTGGCTTCAGGTGCCGGTCACGAAGAGATTATTGAAAAGATTGACATTGGAGGGATTTCGCTGATACGTGCTGCTGCTAAAAATTACAATGATGTTGTGATCGTTCCGTCCACAAACCAGTATGAAGTCCTTATCAGCCTGCTGGATGAAAAGCATGGTTATACATCGGTAAACGACCGTTTCAGGCTTGCTGCCGAAGCTTTCAATGTGAGCTCACATTACGACAGCGCCATTTTCAATTATTTTAACCAAACAGCCCTGATTCCGGCTTTCAAGGTGAGCAGCCAAAAAGCATCCACATTGCGCTATGGTGAAAATCCTCACCAGAAAGGCGTGTTTTACGGCGATTTGGAAAAAGTATTTGAACAGCATCATGGCAAGGAGATTTCCTACAATAACCTGGTTGACCTCGAAGCCGCTATTTCATTGATCGATGAATTTAGTGAACCCACATTTGCAATCATCAAGCATACCAATGCCTGCGGGCTTGCTACGCGGCCTTTGCTGCTGCAGGCATGGAAAGATGCGCTGGCCGGTGACCCTGTTTCGGCATATGGAGGCGTAGTTGCCGCAAACAGGATAATAGATGAGGAAACCGCCACAGAAATGAACAAATTGTTCATGGAAATTGTGATAGCGCCCGCTTATGAAAAAAATGCACTGGAAATCCTGAAATCAAAGAAAAATAGAATACTTTTGCAGCGCAAAAATGCTGATTTTCAGGCTTCACAGTTCCGGTCAGCACTGAATGGAGTTTTAGTTCAGGACAAAGACCGGTACACCGAAACACCAGAATCGCTGAAAGTTGTCACCAACGTTGCACCGGAAGCATCGCAGGTTGACGACTTATTATTTGCCAATATTGCCGTTAAGCATCTCAAATCCAATGCAATAGTTCTTGTAAAAAACAAGCAGTTGCTGGGAGCAGGATGCGGTATGACGTCGAGGGTGGATGCATTGAAACATGCCATTAATAAGGCTCATGAGTTCGGTTTTGATCTTGAAGGAGTCGTTATGGCATCAGACGCCTACTTTCCGTTTGCCGATTCGGTGGAGATAGCTTATAACAATGGCATCAGGGCAGTGATACAACCCGGCGGTTCGGTGCGCGACGAAGACTCGGTCAACTTTTGCAACCTGCATGAAATGTCAATGGTATTTACCGGTATAAGGCACTTTAAGCATTAATCAAGAAACAATTATCAGTGATTTATACTGATAAACTTTTGTAATAACTGAAATACTGTACACCTGATGGGACTTTTTTCCTTCCTTACGAAAGAAATTGCAATGGACCTTGGCACAGCCAATTCCATTATCATTTATAACGACAAAGTAGTAGTTGACGAACCCAGCATCATTGCCATTGAACGCAATACCGGCAAAGTACTTGCAGTAGGCAAGAAAGCAATGATGATGCATGGCAAAACCCATGAAAACATAAAAACCATCAGGCCTTTGCGCGATGGTGTTATCGCTGATTTCCAGTCGGCAGAGTATATGATCCGTGAGTTCATCAAGATGATTGGCACCAGCCGAAGCCTTTTCCCTCCGGCATTGCGCATGGTCATCTGCATTCCTTCGGGCATTACCGAAGTAGAAGAAAGAGCGGTAAAAGATTCAGCCGAACAAGCCGGTGCCAAGGAAGTAAGGCTTATTCATGAGCCTATGGCTGCTGCCATCGGTATAGGCATTGATGTGCTTGAGCCAACCGGTAATATGATTATCGATATTGGAGGTGGTACCAGTGAAATTGCTGTTATTGCACTCGGGGGTATTGTGAACAACAAGTCTATACGCATCGCAGGCGACGATTTCAATGCCGATATTGAAGAATACATGCGCAAACAGCACAATATCAACATTGGTGAACGCTCAGCCGAAATGATAAAAATAGAAGTTGGCGCTGCCCTTACCGAAATTGACAATCCTCCGCCTGATTATGCTGTTCATGGCCGCGATATGCTAACCGGCATTCCCAAGGAGATTTATGTAAACTACGCCGAAATTGCCCATGCGCTCGACAAATCAATCTCCAAGATTGAAGCCGCAGTGCTCAATGCACTTGAAATGACGCCTCCCGAACTTGCAGCTGATATCTTTAAAACCGGCATTTACCTTGCCGGTGGTGGTTCATTGCTTCGTGGCCTCGATAAGCGGTTGCATCTCAAAACCAAACTTCCTGTACACGTTGCCGACGACCCGCTGCACGCAGTTGCCCGCGGAACAGGAATCGCCCTCAAGAATTTCGATAAATTTACCTTCCTCATCAAGTAAGGGCAGGACAGGTAAACCCCGCTTCAGCCCATGCGAAACATTCTGGCTTTCATAGTCCGGTTTCATTTCCTGCTGCTTTTCATCTTACTGGAAGTAGTGGCACTGGCTATGCTTGTCAATTCAACCTATTTCCAGCAATCGGCAATTCTCAACACCGGAAATGCCATAACCGGGAAATTCTATACTTCGGCAAGCAACATCACAGGTTACCTCAAACTTCGCCGCACCAACGAACTGCTTTCAATTGAAAATGCCATTCTCAGGCAGGGATCCGATATTTCGTTCCTGAAAAGCGACACCAACACTTTCTGGAAAAACGATACACTCTACCGGCAACAGTACAATTATATTGTGGCAAGGGTAATTCACAATACGGTGGGCAAGCGCAACAATTATATCATGCTCGACAAAGGCAGGCGGTTTGGGGTAGAAAAGGATATGGCTGTGATCACTCCCAATGGTGTAGCCGGAACGGTGGTAAGCGTATCGGAAAACTTTGCCTGGGTGATGAGTGTGCTCAACAAGCATACGCGCATCAGCGCACGCATAAGGAAAAATGACCAGATGGGCACAGTGGTTTGGAACGGTGTAAACCCTTCAGTGGGAACGCTCAACGATATCCCGGCACATGTAAAACTCTCACGGGGCGACACAATTGTCACCAGTGGCTTTTCAAACATCTTTCCGGCTGGGCTGATGATGGGAACCATTAATGATTTCAGGGTTGAACAGGGAGAGCATTTTTATATCATACCGTTTTCTTTCAGTGTGGATTTCAACAGCCTCGATTATGTTTACATCGTGCGAAACCTGATGAAAGACGAACAGGAAGAACTGAAAAAAACAACCGAAGCACAAGCCAATGAATAGACTGGTATTTCAGAATATTTTCAGGTTCATTCTGCTGGTATTGCTGCAGGTGGTGTTGCTCAACAGGATCAACTTCTACGGCTACCTTAATCCGTTTGTTTACATTTTATTTATACTGCTGCTGCCCTTTGAAACTCCGGGCTGGTTGCTGTTGCTTATCAGTTTTGTAACCGGGTTCACCATCGATATTTTTTCAGGAACTCCGGGCTTGCATACAGCAGCCACCTTGCTGGCCGGTTTTGCACGGCCTACAGTCATCAAACTGGTTGGCGAGCGGGATGAATACAATGCATCCATGTACCCGTCGCTACACAACATGGGGCTGAAATGGTTCATGACTTACACATTCATCCTTGTATTTCTGCATCATGCAGTGCTGAATTTCCTGGATGTATTTTCATTTGCCGAATTTTTCAGGACGCTGCTGCGGATAATCATAAGCACGATATTTACAGTGCTGTTTATTATTCTTATCGAGTATATTTTCGTTTCAAGGAAAGAAAAGCGATAACTTACTTTTCTCACAGTCACACAATATAATTCAGAATCCTCTGGACCGTTGAACCCGGGCAATTGTTAATTTCCGTACATTTATTCCCATCAAAATCAATCTCTCTTTCCCATGAAAAAATATCTGCTTATCGCCACGCTGGCGGCAATCATTATTTCAGGCTGCAAACATGAAAAGTTGCCTGAATATACGATCAATGGAACAATAACCGGTGCTGATACCGGCTGGGTGTTGCTGATGACCCGCGATGGTCAGACAATGAATACAACCGATTCGACGGCCATCAATCAGGGTAAATTTGAATTCAAAGGTTCAGTGGCAGTGCCGGGCATGTATTACCTGGCGGTGAAAGGCCGCAAGGACCAATTTGGGTTCTTCCTCGAGAATTCAGTTCTCAATGCAACTCTTTATGCTGACAGCATTAAAAGCTCGGTGGTCACCGGGTCAAAAACACAAGAACTCTACATGGCATATAAAGCAAAAGAAAAAGATTTCGGGACACTGCTTGACGGACAATACACTGTTTATCAAAAGGCTTCTGAATCAAATGATACAGCAGGAGTGAGGCGTGCAGAGCAAAGCTACGATTCAATTCAGGAGTTGCTTACCGCGTTCCAGAAAGATTTTATTCTTAAAAACGGTAAAAGTGTGGTTGCCCCTTATCTCGTGATGAGAATGCCGTATATGTTTAATCTTCAGGAGCTTGAAAATATAGAAAAGGTGCTGGATACATCTCTCAACAGGTCTGATTATGTGAAGGAATTGAAGAAGAGGGTTGAGGTTTTAAAAGCTGTGCAGCCGGGTATGACTGCTCCTGAATTTACCCAGAACGATACCGCCGGAAAACCGGTTTCGCTCGCCTCGTTCAGGGGAAAAGTGGTGCTGGTCGATTTCTGGGCCTCCTGGTGCGGCCCCTGCCGCCACGAAAATCCAAATGTTGTGAAAGCTTTCAATGAGTTTAAAGACAAAGGTTTTGATGTGCTTGGCGTGTCGCTCGACGAGGATAAAGGCAAATGGATCGAAGCTATAAGAAAGGACAAACTGACCTGGACTCATGTGAGTGACCTTAAAGGCTGGCAAAACGCTGCTTCAGGCCTTTATGGCGTTATGGCAATACCTTCTAACGTTCTGATAAACAGTGATGGTAAAATCATTGCTACGGACCTTCAGGGCGACAATCTCAGGGCAAAACTCACAGAATTGCTTGCACCGGGAAAGAAATAACTGCTGAAATGATAAAAAAGCCCGGCATGAAAATCAGCCGGGCTTTTTTCTTTTATTCCTTATCTACATCAGACTTTTGCTCAATAATGATCACTCTCTTTTCATTATCACCTTTCCTGCCTTTCTGAATTTTATATTCCATTTCTTTATGCATTCCCGGTTGCTGGTGCTGGTATTGCTCATTCCTGTGCTTTGATTGACGCATTTCGTCCCGGTAAATCACCCTGTCATCGTTTGGCAACATAACCAGGTCATCATCGTCATTAAATTTAATGACTACCTTCTTGCCATGCCTCTTTTTGTGAATGATTACTTTTTCGGGGCGGCTATTGCCGATGTAAGGAGCTAACTCCTGCCCAGGGAAGTGGTGTGGCATCATATCAGGAAGTCGTAAATTACCGTATGGGTAGCATTGCGGAGCGATATTTTTGTTGCCATGATTACCGGGAGTAGGTGAACCTTCCTGCTCGTCACCGGGATATTCAAAATCATAATTCCACCTGGATCCGGGTTGAGCGGGGAACTTTTTCATGATGTCACCGTAAGACCTATGCAGTCGCTGAACCAGTGTATCAAATTCAACGCTGTCGGGGAAAAACGAAAAATGGTCTTCAAACCGTGGCCATTCAAAGTCAGGAATGCCGGGCATTTCACCGCGACCGGCATCATGAGGCAAATCACGTAATTCCTTTTTATCGAGGAAAGCATCTACATCAAAATCATTGCCGGCCTCGAAAGTGGTATCATATTTAACAGTTTCACCGTTTACATCCTTCGAAATATGAATGGTGATAACCGATTTTTCTTTTGGAGCGGGATTTTCAGTTTCCTGAGCCAGGCCAAAACCAGGCAGAAGTAAGGCTACGCAAAAAGCAAGGGCAGCCGAAAATACACTTTTAATGTCGATCAGGCTTTTCATGATGTGACCATGTTGGTTTAACGGTTTAATTGATTGAAAGTCAAAATTATTACTGAATCCGGCAGGATAATCATCATAAAAGTTAAGAAGTGTTAATTAAAGTTAAGAAAAACGGGCCCTGAAATTGAATTCTCAACGTCAGAATCAAAAACGGTCACGCTGAATTGTTATACTTTTGAAATGCAGAACTTAGCTCCACCGGCAGAAAACGAACATTCAATGGACTTGTACTACATTGCATTAGCAATATTCATCATCACCTATACCGGCATCATTTTCACACGATTGCCAAAAATGAATATCG
>DAONEL010000037.1:0-21950 GCA_035403045.1 Bacteroidales bacterium | reverse complement strand
ATAATTTTTCTGAACATATTTCATGATAAACCATTCCGGCTCCTGCACGTTTTGCGTCACAGGCTGACGAATTCAACCGTAATACTGGAGAGAATCTAAGATCGCCTCAGAATCAGGCCATTGACTCCATCACTTCTTTGAGCTTTGCAGCCAGCATATTCACAAAATTCTGCAGCGGCGAAGCGGCCATCATGGCCATGAAGGCATTCATATCGGCATCAATAGTGAGAACTATTTCAGCCGAAGTATCAGTAACAATATCCGAAGCGTAGATAAATTTAAAATCGAAAGGCAGTTTTCCTTCGCCTTTCATAGTAACTTTTGAATATGGTATCTTTTCGATAATTCTCAGGCCGAGTGTTGCCAGTCCTTTGATTTCGAATGAGCAGGAATCGGTTTGCGACTGGTAATTAACTACCTGCTCGGGCATCAAATGACCGAAATTATTAAAATCGCTGATAAAATTGAAGATATCAGCCTGCGAACGGTATATGGTTACCGATTCACTGTTGATCACTTTACTCATTTGTCGAGCCCCCAGGTTTTGGGATTCTCGCGCCACTGAATAAGTGACTGAAGGTCAGTGTTTTTGATGTAACCCTGCTCAAGCGCTTTTTTGATAAGGAAATCGTAATTTGTAAGTGTTTGCAGCACACAGCCGGCTTCCTTGAAATTTTGCTCGGCATCGGGCAACTGGTAGGTAAAAATGGCAACCATTCCCTTAACATTGCAGCCGGCTTCGCGCAGCGCCTGCACAGCACTGAGGCTGCTTTTGCCTGTCGAAACAAGGTCTTCAACCACCACTACCGACTGCCCGCTTTCCACATTTCCTTCGATAAGGTTCTCCAGTCCATGGCTTTTCTTTTCGGAACGGACATAAACAAACGGGAGGCCAAGATCCTGAGCCACAAGGGCTCCCTGTGCAATAGCACCGGTTGCCACACCAGCAATCAGGTCAACAGTGCCAAACATCTCATTGATGTATTTCACGAATTCCTGGCGGATATATGTCCTGATTTTAGGATATGATAATGTTTTGCGGTTATCGCAGTAAATTGGCGATTTAATGCCAGAAGCCCAGGTGAAGGGATTATTGTTGTCGAGTTTTATTGCTTTAATTTGCAACAGGAATTCGGCAGTGGTAAGCGCAGTTTCTTCAAAATTTATTCTCATGGCACAAAGGTACAGAGTTTTTGTTGATCAAAAAGTAATCGAATTCGCAGAAAATATAAACAATCTGACAGTTGACAACAAAACACAGGTTTCCAGTTACACATCTCTTACCTTGTTGTCGGAACTTTTTATCGACTTTCTTCATAGTAACGACAAATCATCCCTGATTGTTTTAACTGACGGAAGATTTGATGAAGCGACAAAGTCATTTCGCCATCTGTTTCATAAAGTAAAAGCTGCCGGCGGGATAGTAAGAAATTCTTCCGGAGATTGCCTGTTCATTAAAAGACACGGCCTGTGGGATCTGCCTAAAGGCAAGCTGGAAAAAGGTGAGAACCATGAAGAAGGCGCTTTGCGCGAAGTGAATGAGGAAACCGGGCTACAGCACCTTGAAATTACCGGCAAGGCCATTACCACATTGCACATTTATACCGACATAAAAGGGAGTTTCATTCTGAAAGAAACTCTTTGGTACGAAATGCTTCATACGGGTGATGAAATTCCGGTCCCTCAGCAGGAAGAGGACATTACCGAGGTAAGATGGTTTAAGATGAATGAGATGGAAAAAGCATACAGCAACACTTACCGG
Organism: Bacteroidales bacterium; assembly: GCA_035403045.1. Taxonomy (GTDB): domain Bacteria; phylum Bacteroidota; class Bacteroidia; order Bacteroidales; family UBA4417; genus UBA4417. The sequence goes on along the minus strand of DAONEL010000037.1, from coordinate 20,188 downwards.
TCGCTAAGGGAAATGCTTGCAGCATATTTCGCCTCCTGAACCATTAAGCCTGATTTTCTGACTATTTTTGTAAAAATTTATATATGAAGACAGCCGTTTTCCCTGGTTCCTTCGACCCGATCACACTCGGGCATGAGTCAATCGTCCGCAGGGCTTTGCCACTTTTCGACCATATTATCGTAGCCATTGGCATCAACCAGGATAAGGCGGGTTATTTCCCATTAGAAAAGAGGCTGAAATGGATTAAGACAGTTTTCAGCGATTGTCCTTCAGTGAGCGTAGAAAGCTACAACGGGCTCACAGTTGATTTTTGCAGGCTGAAAAACGCAAGTCATCTCATCAGGGGGTTGCGCACATCGGCCGATTTTGAGTTTGAACGCTCGGTGGCACAGGTCAATAACAGGCTGTCACAATCTGTGGAGACAGTTTTCCTGCTCACACAACCGGAATATGTGATGATTACCTCTTCGATTGTGCGTGAGGTTCATAAATATGGAGGCGACATCAGCCAGTTTATACCCAAATCGGTCAGGATAGATTAACCTGCCACCTGGTTGGCTTCGGCTGAGAAGAAAGAAAAATGTACTTTGCCGTAACGCCGCTCTTCAACGAAGTGCGGGTGGTTTTTATATTCTTTAAATACATCATGCTCTATAATAAGCCAGCCCTCCGGCGCAAGCAGAGAGTATTCAAAAACCAGTTCCGGCAGCAACAGGCTTTCCTTCATGTCATAGGGAGGATCAGCAAAAATGACGTCAAATTTCCTTGAAAGTGATTTCAGGAAAGTAAAAGCGCTCGCCTTCACTGTATATAGTTTACTGAACGCCAGTTCCTGAGAAGTTTTGCGGATATAGTCAATGCACTTCGCGTTGAGGTCAACGGCAATTACTTCGGAAGCTCCTCGTGAGGCAAATTCAAGCGATATGTTTCCTGTGCCGGCAAACAGATCAAGAACCGTAAGCTCTTCGAAATCAATCCGGTTATTCAGAATGTTGAACAAGCTTTCTTTGGCCAGGTCGGTTGTAGGCCTCACCGGTAATCCTTTCGGAGGATGCAGAATCCTCCCCCTGTGAGTACCTGCTATTATTCGCACAATGCCGAATTTAAAACTGTGAAGTATTCATTCCAGGTAACTCCCTGAAGTGCCTGGGAGAATGATATATCGCGTGGTTGTGGTACAAAAGATACATTTTCGAAGTATTTTCTGAGAAGTTGATAAGCCCGGGAATCATGGCTGCAGTTTCCCGAAATCCACACCGACAGGCTTTCCTTTTCGCCAAGCTGGTTTGCAACAAACAATGAGTAGTAAACAATATCTTCTGCTGCATGAATTTCAAAATCATTGCAAAACAATAAGTTATCATTCTCACAGGCAATGATTTTGAGCCGTGTTTTATGTATATCAAGCAGCATCATTTTCGCTGGCCGAACCTGTGTTGCTGAAATCATCCATTCTGTAGCATGGCTGGTTGAACTTTTCAGGATTGTGCCGGGGAAATTCTCTGAAACAACATCAGCAATCACCGGCGGCACGCCATAAACCAGGTAAGCATCGGCCTGCCGTATGTAATCTGATCTTAGTATTTCACCATCAATGGATTTAAAATTCAGACCGAAGCAGTGATCTGCGGTTTCGGAATTATAAAACGGCCCGGGTACCAGGGTATGGCGGTTCGGCAAAAAGGCAATGGTAATGCTTCCCGGCGGCAGCGACAGAATGTCCAATTCCATTATCAGGGCTGAAAATGCTTCACAATAACGGGCATAACCGGCAGAAGTGAAAATTTCACCTGCAGCCATCCCAAAATCAAACTGCATCAAAGCATAGAATTTCTTTTCTGATTTCCCGAAAACAGAAATAAAACATCCATCCCCTGTAAAGAGAATGGATGTTGATTGTTGCGGTGCATCCGGCTGCCCGGGTGCAGGATCAGACAGCCGAAAAATGCATTTAATGCCGGCTGATAGCAGATTATTCCCAGTTTCCGTCGGTGGAAGCATCAGTCATTGATCCCACTTTTAGTCCAGCAAATTTATTTTTATCTTCCATTTCCTTTTTCAGGTTGATAACAAGCTGGTTGTTAAGCCCTTTTGAATAAAGTTCGATGGGGGTGGCTGCCTGGAATACAGATACTTTCACACCTCCTTTATCAATTGAACCAGCCATCAACTCAAATTTCTGCCCTTCAGAGAAAGGTACAAGACTCAATTCCTCGATTTTGTATGGCTTTTTAGCATAAATTGAATCAAAGATGCTTACAAAACCGATAGTGTCATTAATCGTACGAGTGAAAGTAGTATCCTTAGGATCGGGAATGATCTTAACCACTGGAATTTTACCATTACGAATAAACTGAACAAGTGTATCAAAATCGCCTGTATAACGCCTGTTGATATGCTTATAAAGTTGTTCGGCGGTACGGATGTCTTTTAGTTTATCAATAACAACATCGCCCCTGGCAGTAAGTTCGCCTTTAAATCTCACAGGAGTGCTTATGCTTCTGTAAATAAGGAATCCCAGTACAACGATTACCAGGGCTAATACAACTTTAAGGAGAGTGCTCTTCATTTTTTCTAATGGTTTTTGAGAATGTTACTTACTCTATATAGTTTTTTAAGGAAATCTTTCGGCAGTAACCGGGCAATACCAGCTCGTGAATTGTGCAAATGTAGAATATTTTTTAGAATTATGTGCATCTGCCATAAATGAATTAAGGTGAAAATCATTCTCTGAAGACCCTGAAATCAGCCATGACAGTTAAAATATTCTCAGTAATGCTAAACCGGATATGAGTCACCACAAGCAATTAATGTGACTGATCAGATTTGGGGCACAATTATTATTTCTGAATCCTTCTTCTGAATGTTTTTGGAATGCTTTTTGTTAAATATGAGAAAAGTTAACTTCGAATTGCGGAAAATTCTATTTTTGCGATTCCTGTTACGAAACCAAATCATTATCAATCAATAATTAAAATCACCACTACGATGAAAAGATTAGTCGTTGTACTTCTTATAGCCTTTTTCGCAATTAATGCAGGCTATGTCAATGCACAGACTTTGGACGAAGCTGCTACCGCTTACAATAAAGCTCTTGAATTAAAAAACACTGACCTGCCGGGCGCCATTACCAGTCTGATCAATGTAGCCGGAATGTGCGAGAAGATCGGGGCAGACGCCGATGACCTGAAGAAGATGGTTACCGGAGCAATTCCTGACCTGCAATACTCATTGGCCAACAATTTTCTGAAAGAAAAGAAATACGATGATGCAATTGCTGCTTTTGAGAAAACCAATGAATACGCAGCCAAGTATAATGATGCTGAAAAACCGGGTAAAATTCAGGCTCAGCTTCCCAAGATATACTTTGCCAAGGGGTTAGACCAGTTTAAAGCTGAAGATGTTGACGGCGCGCTGGTAAGTATGGAAAAAGCAACCTCTCTCGATCCCGAATACACCAAAGCATTCTATACCAAGGGTTTAGTCTATAAGAAGAAAGGTGATGACGCCAATATGAAGCTTGCACTCGATAAATCCATTGAGCTTGCTGCAAAAGATGGCGATACTGTAACTTCAGGAAAAGCTAAAGAATCGATGGCCGGAAGCCTCCTGGTCAGTGCTAACAAGGCGCTCACTGCCAAGAAGTATGCTGATGCAATTAAATTCGCCAACTCCTCGCTTGATTACAGCACTACCAAGAGCAACACCTACCTGATCCTTGTGTTGAGTTACAATGCCACTTCCAAATTTGACCAGGCTATTGAAGCCGGTAAAAAAGGACTCGAACTCGAATCAAAACCGGAAAAACAGGTTGATTTCTATTTCCAGCTCGGCAAAGCATACGAAGGCAAAAAAGACAATGCCAGCGCTTGTGCATATTTCAAAAAAGTAACTTCAGGCCCCAATAAACCTGCTGCTGACTACGAAATAAAGACAGTTCTTAAATGCAACTAGCATATTCAGATACTGACAAAAAACCGGGCTTTTGCCCGGTTTTTTTATCTTATGTTTACATGATATTCTTATAAAAAGATGATTATCAATATACTTGCTAATAATATCACACTGAAGCCGGCCAGTATTACAGGCTTCACTTTCCTGCCGGAGAGCACCATACTGTAAACCAGTTTAAGCAGGTTGTTGCTGAATATAGCCTGCATAGTGGCAATAGCTGTCATGTTCACTCCTACTCCAAATTTCCCCTGGAACAGGTTAATTAGAAAAGGATCAATATCAGTCACGCCAACAATATAGGCCAAAGCCTGTAAACCGCTTGTACCAAAACGTTTCACGGTAAAATAAGTCAGGAAACTCATGACCACAAATAGCAGTGTGAATATAATCGCCACCCTGAATTCGAGAGGATTAACACTCTCACCCGCCAGCGGAGGTTTGATTGACTGGGTATCGCTACGGACATAAAGCACTGCCAATGCTGTGATGATTGAAACAACAATCATCAGCAGAAACCATGGTATGAGCACTACAAAAAGTTCGTTGCTGAAAATAGCCATCAATATGGCTATCCTTAGGTACATCATTGCAGTTGCAAGCAGGATGCCGGCTGCAAAATGACGCTGGCCGTAAATCTGTTCACGGCTTTGCTTTGCCAGAACAATTGTTGTGGCAGTGCTGCTGTAAAGGCCTCCCAGAATTCCGGCCACTATAATCCCTGAATCGCGGAATACAAACTTTCTGAGTATATAGGAGAGATACGAAATGCTTGAGATAACAACGACAGCGAGCCAAATCCTGTATGGTGTGAGATCAAGGAACGACACAATAGGTTTATCAGGAACAATCGGCAGAATGATGCCGGCTATGGCCAGAAATTTACCGAGAGTGATAAATTCTTCACGGTTTACTTTTTGAGAGAATGTATTCAATGATTGTTTTAACTCCGTGAATACGAGCACAATTACATATACCAGTAAAAACAACCAAACCGGCTGGGTACGGATGAGCGCTGCCAGCGAGTATGTTATCAGGGCAATAACAATGGTAGTGAGGCCAAAGTCCTCGAACAACGAAATTTTGTTGAAATAATTTATTGCCAGAAAAACAGCAACTATAGACAGACCGATAAGGTACAGCGTACGTGAAGTGTCTGAAATCCAGAAGATATAACCCAGCAAACCAATAAAAGTGAATGTCCGGTCGGTGCCGAAACTCGAATCGTTTTTATCAGAATGAGCTATGCGCATAGCCTTTTGCGAAAGCCCAATGATGAGTGAGAACAATGCAATCACCACAACTTCGAATAATTCGCGGGGTACTATTTCAAAAAAGCTTTCCATAGGATTATAAATAATCAGTAATTGAAGCACTTATGTTTGCTGTTATCCGGCGTTGATAGCCACCATCTCCTGAAACAAAGGTATCTCGTTCATAAAAACGTAGAGGCTGTTCTCAAAATCAATTCGGCAGCAATAATGCTCAATGCCGTTGGTAATCAGGAAGAGGCCGGCTTTCAGGCTCATGTTGTAGCGGGCAGCCTGGTCAAACACGCTTTCGCTAACCCTTATACCTGGAGCTTTGCACTCGATAAGCATAAGCGGCCTGGCATTCCGGTTGAACACCACAACATCAAAGCGCTTGGTCAGGTTATTGATTTTCAATGTTTTCTCAACAGCAATCAGATTTATCGGCACCTGCTTTTCCAGTAAAAGGTATGCAATTACATGCTGCCTTACCCATTCTTCCGGTGTGAGCACAAAATACCTTTTGCGCACAGGATCATAGATTTCATGCCTGTTATTGTGCTGCCGCATTGTGATTTCCAGCGGTGGAAAGTTTAATATCTGCATTGCTGTGGCGGCCAAAAAACATCAGAAAGCAATATGCTTTCCACAAAGATGGTGTAAAAAAATTAAATTTGCTGCTTGCGATCCAAAATCATTTCATGAAGACAAAACAGGACATAGTAGAAAACTGGTTGCCGCGTTACACCGGAACGCAGCTTGAAGAATTCGGAAATTACATATTGCTGGTTAATTTCGGCCTCTATCTCGAAGAGTTTGCCCGAATTAACAATGTAGAGATAAAGGGTATTGGCCGCGCTATGCCAAGCGCCACTGCCGGACAGATTACAATGATAAATTTCGGGATGGGAAGCGCCAATGCAGCCACCATTATGGACCTGCTTAGTGCTATACAGCCCAAAGCAGTGCTTTTTCTTGGGAAATGCGGCGGACTGAAGCACCGCAGCCAATTGGGTGACCTTATTCTGCCTATTGCGGCCATACGCGGCGAAGGTACTTCCGACGACTATTTCCCGCCTGAAATCCCTGCCCTGCCGGCATTTAACCTGCAAAAAGCCATCTCGACCACCATTCGCGACTACAACCGCGATTACTGGACCGGTACCGTATATACAACCAACCGCAGGGTTTGGGAACATGATGAACATTTTAAAGATTACCTTCGCGAAACCCACGCAATAGGTATTGACCTAGAAACTGCCACAATATTTATTGTAGGTTTTGCCAACGAAATTCCAACAGGCGCGTTGCTCCTGGTTTCTGACCAGCCTATGATTTCGGCAGGCATTAAAACGGAAAAAAGCGACCAGATGGTAACCGAGAACTTTGTTTCAGATCACCTGACCATCGGCATTGAGTCGCTGAAACAACTCATCGAAAAACGTTTAACAGTTAAGCATCTTCGTTTCTAACCCAGCCAATCAAAGGCATGACTCTATCGTTCAGCCAGTTAATCAAGGATTTAAAAGCCAGAAAATTTCAGCCGGTCTACCTGATTCACGGCGAGGAGCCTTATTACATCGACCTGATTGCGGATTATGTAGAGGAAAACATCCTTACCGGGCCCGAAAAGGAATTCAACCAGACGATAGTTTACGGGCGAGATGTAACAACCATCCAGGTAGTTAACCAATGCAAGGCATACCCGATGATGGGGAATCTGCAACTCGTCGTTTTGCGCGAAGCCCAGGATATGGAATTGCGCAAAGCTGAAGCATATATGCCAATGCTTACTTATTTGCAGAATCCATCCCCACATACCATGCTTGTTATTTGCTTCAAGTACAAAAAAGGGCCGTCGGAGTGGGTAAAATATGCAGATAAATCAGCAAAGATTGCCTCGTTTGAATCGGCCAAAGTGAAAGATTACAAAATCGGGGAATGGATAGCCGAACATGTTAAGGATCAGGGATATTCCATCACAAGTAAAGGTTGCAGCATGTTGGCGGAATTTCTGGGCAACGACCTCGAAAAGATTGTGAACGAACTAAGCAAACTTTTCATCAATCATCCAAAGGAAAAGACGATCAACGAGGACATTATTGAGAAATATATTGGGATAAGCAAAGATTATAACATCTATGAGCTCACTGATGCTATGGCCCGGCGCGATATCTCCAAAGCACATCGTATCGTTTTTCATTTTGCTGCCACCCCGAAAGAAACCCCGATTTTCAGGTTAATACCCACACTATTCGGCTTCTTCACCAAGATATTGCTCTACCATTCAGTTCCTGATAAAAGCAAGGGTAACCCCGAAAAGATACTGGGTGTGTCCTCCTTCCAGCTAAACACTTATACTTTAGCTGCCCGGAACTATTCACCATCGCAATGCATCAAAGCTGTTTCGCTGCTAAGGACATATGCTTCACGTGCGGTTGGGATTGAAAACAGCACAACATCAAACGAGGAACTCATCAAGGAACTGGTTTTCAGGATGATGAACTAATCTCCTTGCCGCCAAAAAGTCGTTTAACCGGTTTATATCGTTTAAACTATCCTGAACTCTTTTTTTTCATTGGGCCTGAACCATTTCCTCCCGCGGCGGTTTGTTACTGCACACAATTTAATCACCAATGAACACAATGATAAAAAAGCCTGCAGTAAAGCTCTCAGAGGCAGAAGTGTTGACAAACGATGAAATAGCGCCTTCAGTATTCCTGCTTACTTTAAGGCGTGATTTCGATTTTGTTGCCGGCCAGGTACTTGGCATCACGCTTGATCCCGCTGAAGACGCCCGTTTATACAGTATTGCCAGCGGCTCATCGGAGCCGTCAATCAAGATTCTATACAACATAAAACCCGGCGGTAAACTTACGCCTCCCTTATCGGCGCTGGTTCCCGGAAATAAGATATGGGTAACTGTGCCTTTCGGTAATTTCAAGCCCGATAACGGCCCTGCTTACTGGATAGCAGCAGGTACCGGCATAGCTCCTTACCTGAGCATGTATCGTTCGGGTTATGGCGAACAGAAAATCATAATTCACGGAGGGCGTACACCGCAATCATTCTTTTTCAGCGACGAGCTCAGCCAGGCCTACGGCGACCGCTATGTGCGCTGCTGCTCGGGCGCCAGAAGCGAAGGCCTCTATCATGGCCGTGTTACAACCTATCTGCAAAGCCTGGATAACCTCCCTGCCGACCACAAATACTACCTGTGCGGAAGCGCTGAGATGGTGGTAGATTGCAGGGAAATACTGCTCACCAAAGGCATACCTTACAATAACATTGTGGCTGAGATTTATTTCTGAGATGGCCTTATCTTTGCCGTTATTAAAAAGAAAGTAAATGAGTCCGGTTCAGGTTCTGGATGTAAAACACAGTTTATTGGGTAAAACACCCGCAGAATTGAAGGAAATAGCTGCCGGGCTGGGTTTACCTGCTTTCACGGGCAACCAGGTAGCTTATTGGCTTTACAAAACCGGTGTTACCTCCTTTGATGAGATGACCAACATCTCGAAGCAGGCACGTAAACTGCTGGACGATAATTACTCTATCGGAATATCGGAGCCTGAAAAAGTTCAGGTATCCTCTGATGGTACCAAAAAATACCTGTTCCGGACCAAGGGTGGAAAATTCATTGAAACGGCGTATATCCCTGATGAGAAGCGCCACACATTATGTGTTTCGTCGCAGGTAGGCTGCAAAATGGGATGCCTTTTCTGTATGACAGGCAAGCAGGGCTTCCAGGCGCATCTTACTGCCGGCGAGATACTTAATCAGCTAAGAAGCATTCCCGAGCGCAAACTCATCACCAATGTAGTTTTTATGGGAATGGGCGAACCATTCGACAACCTTGATGCGGTGATGAGAGCCACAGAGTTGCTCACTGCTGAAGCCGGGTTCGCACTCAGTGTTCGCAAAGTAACCGTTTCAACAATCGGCATTGTTCCCGGCATGGAACACTTCCTGAAAAACAGCAAATGCAACCTGGCTGTGAGCTTACATTCGCCATTTGATGAAGAAAGGCGCAGGCTGATGCCTATACAGCATGTGTATCCTATAAAGGAAGTCATTGATACTATCAACAAAGCCGATCTGGGAAAATACAGGCGTGTATCGATGGAATACATTGTTTTTAAAGATGTTAACGACACGCAGCGCCATGTTAAAGAGCTGGCGCGCCTCCTGAATAAAACCCGGTGCCGCATCAATCTCATACGCTTTCATAAAGTACCCGGTGTGCCGCTCGAAGGCAGCAGCGATGAAACCATCCTCGCCTTCCAAAGGGCTTTAAATGATAAAGGGATCACCACTACACTACGGGCATCGCGGGGGCTTGATATTGATGCCGCATGTGGTTTGCTGTCAACCAAAACTCTTGTCAAACAGGAAAACCCTGACTATTAATCAGCATTGTTTCATATCTTTGGCTCCTCAACCATTGATGTATACCCGATATTCATGATCCAAAACAATCGCATCATTGTTGTTGAAGATTCAGAAGCCGATCAGCTGCTCTTCACAAAGTATCTTCAGCAACTCGGTTACGAATCGGTTTGCTTCCGGAATGGCCGTGAACTGATTGATGAAATCAACAAATTCCCCTCCTCGGTAATTCTTCTCGACGTTGAACTTCCCGTGATGAATGGCATGGAAACCAGCCGTCATATCCGGGATTTCTGCGAAAGCAGCGGTACCCGTTATGTTATTATTGGTATAACAGGGCACGAAGCAGTTGAGATCATTGATGAAATTGTTGCTTCGGGGTTTGATGACTGCCTTCACAAACCTGTTTCCAGGAAGGATCTCGAGGCAAAACTGAAGCAATACGTCAAACTGGTTCCAAACTGCCAAGCCAGTATCGCCGGTGGCAACGGCAATGATGATAGCCTGCTCTATTCGCTGGAAATGCTGGACACTGATGACCAGGAATTCATTCATTCGATTGTTCATATGTTCTGCGACAACACCCCTGAGTTTATCAGCAGCATGAGAGCAGCTTATGAAACGCGCGACTGGGAAACCTTGCGCCAGGTTGCCCACAAGCTGAAACCACATTTTATCTTTTTCTCGGTGAATGGAGCTTCTGATATATTGCATACTATTGAAGAATTTGCCCGGGCCGGTAATGACGATCCGCGTTTGCCAGAGATGCTCGACTGCATTGAGCGCACAAGCAAAATGGTGATCAGGCAGATGGAGGCCAATATCTTCAACAACTGATCAGGCAATGCTGGTCGCAAGGAAAATCACCCTGCCTGAAAAACAAAAAATCCGGGCAATATATATCAATTTCGTTTCAGCACATGAAAAACCTAACCGAAGGTAACAGCGGCAAACTCATCCTGCAATTTGCCATCCCGATGCTTATCGGTAATGTTTTTCAGCAGATGTACAACATTGTTGATAGCATTGTTGTTGGCCGGTACGTTGGAAAAGAAGCGCTGGCTGCCGTAGGGGCTTCATTTCCTTTAATCTTCATGCTCGTTTCCTTTGTCATTGGGGTTTCCATGGGTGCTACCATCATGATAGCACAATATTTCGGGGCTAAGGACTTGAACAATGTGAAACGCACCATGGATACCATGTATGTGTTCCTCTTTTTCGCAGCCATTGCACTGACAATCATCGGGATTCTGCTGAGCAGGCCTATTTTCAGGCTTATTAACCTTCCTGAAGATGTTATGCCGCAAGCTGTTACCTATTTCAATATATACCTTACCGGAATGGTGTTTTTCTTTGGGTTTAACGGCATCTCGGCGGTGCTTCGCGGACTTGGTGACAGCAAGACACCTCTTTACTTCCTGGTAATTTCCACCGTAGTAAACGGCATACTTGCCGTGGTTTTTGTCAGATGGTTTAAATGGGGTGTGGCCGGTTCGGCATGGGCAACAGTTATAGCCCAGGCAGGAGCTTTTATTACAGGCATTTTATACCTGAATCGAACCCACGAAATTGTTAAATTGAAATCGCTGCGGCTGGAATTCGACCGAAAACTATTCAAAACCAGCCTGAAAATCGGGTTACCACAAGGCCTGCAGCAGACTTTTGTTTCGATCGGAATGCTGGCTGTGGTGCGATTTGTCAACAATTTTGGAACCGATGCTATAGCAGCATACAGTGTTGCCGGACGCATTGACTCACTGGCCGGAATGCCTGCGATGAATTTTGGTGTAGCCTTGTCGACCTTTGTGGGACAGAACCTGGGTGCAAACAAACCTGAAAGAGTCAGACAGGGATTACAGTCGACCCTGAACATGTCGGCAGCACTTGCCGTGATTACCACAATATGCGTAATTCTTTTTCGCAGGCCGCTCATGGGACTTTTCACAAAGGACGTAACGGTGATTGAATTAGGCGCTGAATACCTGGTGATTGTGGCTTCGGCTTACCTGATATTTTCGACCATGTTTGTGGTGGGTGGTGTGATGCGCGGCGCAGGCGACACGCTTATTCCGATGTTTATTACACTGCTGTCGCTTTGGTTGATCCGTATTCCGTTCACATGGTTCCTGTCGCACCACATCGGCCTTACCGGTATCTGGTGGGCTATCCCCATTTCATGGTCAATAGGACTTGGCTTATCGTACATTTATTATCGAAAGGGAAATTGGCGTAAAAAGGTGGTTGTAAGGTACAAAAGCGGTGACGAGCCCTGACAACCAATATTCAAATGTAATATACTGAATATCTGAAGCTTAAATCAGACAAACATTAAACCTTAAACTTTAAACTTCAGCCACCTTGAACTCATGCCTTATCCTGTAATCCTGGGGTGCCCGGTAAGAAGATCCCGCTACAAAAACCGAAGAAATCACCAGCCTTCCCTGTTCGTCATATTCGCGCCGGAGACGGCTTATAAGGTTTTCGGATTCGTCATTTTCTTCCTGCATAATAAGCCTGCCTTCACTATCATGCTCAATGGCTGTGATTGTAGTGCCGGTTACAGTCTCGGTTTTCAGCGATTCAACTGCGCCGGATTCATCATATGTAAAAGTTGTCCTCTCCACCAGGTTTCCATCGGTGTTGTATCGTTTCGAAAGCGTCTGTTTTCCTGATTCATCATATTCATTTACAACACTATAGCTACCATCAGGCGCCAAAGCCTCTTCTTCAAGCAATTTGCCTTCAGCATCATAGGAGTATTTTGTTTCTTCCGTCTTTTCGCTAAAAGAAAAAGTTGACTGTGAGATGAGTCTTCCGCTTTCATACCGGTACTCCGTCCTCGACTCCTCCTCTTCTTCGCTATCAAGGGTTCGTTTCATCAAAAGTGTGCCTTCCCCGTTCCGGATATACTCGGTAACATCGTAGCTTTCGTCCTGGTAATGAAGAAGTTCCCGAGCCAGTAAACCATTCTCATCATACTCCATGGTGCGGTGTTCCGCTTCAATGCCGTCTTCTTCAATCAGCTTTTCCTCGATAAGGCGGTTATCATCGTCATAGGTGTAAATAAATTTATGCTGTGAAGATCCGTCCTCAAAAAACGTTTCTTCGGTAAGCACAGAACCTTTCTCGTTGAATTCGATCTGTTGATGCAGGTATTCTTTCCCACGGATTTCCTCTTCTTCCAGGTCCTGAACGATTACTGCACGCCAGATAAGGGTTGTATTTTTAGTTATTGCCATGACAATTCCGATTGAAAGTTGCAAAACTATGAAAATAGCTCGGAGCAGAGGCAATGTTTCATGGCAAATGTAATTACTTGTTCTTGTCATAATCTTTGCTCAATTTATCCTGCAGAACCTTTTAACACCGTTATTAATCCAAAAAAATCGATTGATCTGATTGATGGTATTCTGAAGATTGAAAACACTGATTTTATTAGGATTTCAAGGTTATACCATATTGAAATCGTTCTGAATCTGGTTTTACAGAAGCTGGTCAATAATAGTGTAAAAGCACTTAAGCAAAACTTTTCATTTCAGCTACTTAGCCATTTTTTTCCGACCTTTGCACAATAAAACGGCACTTTCGCAATTATTTTATAAAGTCGTTTTTAGTCATCACAATGCCAATTACAAAAACAATCACAGGCTACGTTAAGAAATTACTCTTCGCAGCGCTCCTGATATTCCCTTTCCTGCAATCCCGGGCGCAGGAAGCAGAAGTAGATTCTATCCTGATGGATGGCATCATGCATGATAACATTGTGCTTCACCGTGAAGCCGACAGTCTGCGCCTTTCCATCGATGCATTGGAACAGAACAAGCTGATTCTCAAGGCGGAAATCGATTCATTGCAATCGGTCATCACCCGGCTTAATGACAAGCTTATTTTAAAAAACAGCCAGAACGACAGCCTCCTATTAGAACGTATCACACTGAACCGTAATATTTTATCGTTAAAACAGGACATTCTGAAATGCAATACCGACCTTGAAGCAAAAGCCCAGCTGCTTCGTGACCGTGATTTTCAACTGGCTAAGCTTGAAGCCGAAATACAGGGGCTGAAAAGCAATGCCGAAATTAAGCAGGTCAAACTTGAAGGCCAGTTGGATGTCCACAATACCAAGCTGGAAGCCAAGGATAAGGAAATTTCATACCTGCAAAAATCAGTTGATGAAAAAGACCGCCTTTTAAAAGAAAAGACCGACGAACTCACCCAATATTACCGCGAAAAAGATAACTCGCTGAAGATCATAGACTCACTGGCAAGGACTTTAAACCAGAAAGAGCTGGATTTCATTAAGGTCTCGGAACGCTTGAAGATTATCGAAGCCCAGTACAACGACATGACAGCCAAACAAGCCGCGGCTGCCAATAAAAAGAAAAAGATCCGTTTCATTCAGGGTGTCGGACTCAAGAATTACCGTACACCCGACTGGCAACTCTCGCTGCAAAGTCCCAACAGTTCAAGCGCCAATGTGATAGTAAACAAGAATGGCGGCAATTTTGAGTTTGATTACATGACCGGCGTCAGCCTCTCACTCATCGACCTGAGCAAAGAGAAAGGGAAATTCACCTATGATGCCGGATTATTTGTAGGTTTCGGGGGGCAGAATCTTTTCAAGAATTTTTACATCGGGCCCAGCTTCAAAATACTGGACTATTTTCATGTGAATGCCGGCGCCAACATTGCTGAATATACGCAGCTCCAGAATGGTTTCAGGGAGGGCGATGTGCTTACAGGAAGCACCAGCATTCCAACTGTAAAAGAGTGGAAGATAAACCTCTATCTTGGTTTTAATGTCGACTTTGACCTGCTGGCAAGCATTCCAAAGAAATTTTAAAGATCACTCCTGTACCGAACCATCGGGGAATTTCTCGGGTTTCGAATAAGCCGGATTTGTCAGGAAACTCTCATCACGCAGCGTTCTGATGAAAACTATAAGATCTTTTTTCTCAGAAGGCGTGAGCTGAACACCGCCGTCGTTCACATGATGCATCAGCGGGTGCACATAAGGAGACCACAGCACCGATTCAGAATAGAAATCTATTACCTCTTCCAGCGTTTTAAAGCGGCCATCGTGCATATAAGGACCTGTGAGCTCTATGTTGCGAAGCGTAGTGGCTTTGTATGCCCCTTTGTCATGCTCATCGCCGGTAATTGAATACCTGTCGAAAGGGTCATCAAACACAGTATCCTTGCCATTGTTGTAAAACAGGTTGGTTGTGAACAATGGGTTACCTTCTCCGCCGTGACAATGGAAACAGTCGGCCCCCTCTTCAGTCATAAACAGCACATAACCATTGAGTTCGCTGGTAGTAAGTTGCTCTTCACCGCGCATATAACGGTCGAATTTGGAGTTGGAGGAGACCAGCGTCCTCACAAACTGTGCTATTGCGCGGCTGATATTTCGAAATGTTACGGTTTTTGAACCGAAAGCTTTTTCAAAAAGCTCCGGATAACCTGGTATGCTCTGAATCAGGTTCCTGGTTCGGGTTGTATCCCCACCCATTTCATGCCGGGCCGTAACTCCCATCCTGACAAAATCTTCAATCGTTCTTTTGTTCTTATCCGGCGAATTAAGGCTCACTGCACCGTTCCACATATAACCGTTCTCATTCCACACAAGGTTTATAAGGGGCAGCATGTAGTGCGGCGTTTGGAAACCTTTGAGGCCAAAAGTCTTGCCTCCCGTGAATTTCGGATGATCAATACCACACTCAAACGAGCGGCTCTGCAGGTGACAGGTCCCGCATGACATCAGGCTGTCGGCATCAGTTCGCCCCGAAAGCCGGCCATCGAAAAAAAGATACCGGCCCAGTTCAATACCTTCAACAGTGAGAGGATTATCTGCCGGAATATTCAGTTTAGTAGGGAAATATTTCGGAATAACAAGATCGTAAGGTGTCGGCTCAGGAACAGGTTCATCGGGGTGGCAACCTGGCAGCAGGCATGAAAATATCAAAGCTGCTAACAGCAACAATGTACCAGAAAACTGCTTGAATATAAGGTATTTATGTTCCAACTCAACAGTTTAGCATTGTGAAATATGTATTACAAAATTACTTGATTTTGGGTTATCATCAGGATTGATATCTTCCCTATCGATATCAACCTCTTTCTGGTTGAGCGGCTTAAATACGTAACTTTGCATCCGTTTCCATGTCAGTACGTCAGCAAATCAGAATTACTGATATTCAATTCTAATCGTAAACACACCAGTCCATGCAATATAAACCGGGCGACAAAGTCAGGTTCCTGAACGAAAAAGGCGGTGGCACCGTTATGAAAATCATTAACGATTTCATGGTCTCAGTTGCCATAGAGGATGGTTTTGAAATACCTACCCTCTCAAGTAATCTTGTCCTCGTAGAACAGGGAAATGCTCCTATGAAAGTTTTTTCCCATGAAACTCCGGCAAAACCTGAAAAACAGCCGATACCTGCTCCAGCACCCACTGACGACCGCGCCACCTCCATCTCAAAACCATCAGCCAGGCAAGCTATTGCCGCAGGCGTATATTTAGCATATGTTCCCACTGACCAGCAATGGCTTGTAACCGGCAATATCGATATTTACCTGGTAAATTTCACTGATAACGACACACTGTACAGCCTCTTCCTGAAAAAAGATGATAACGGCTTTTCGGGGATTGACTATGGTGTACTGCCCAAAGAATCGAAAGTGCTCATCGAGACAATCGTTCATGAAGATCTTAATGAGTGGACATCAGGTACTGTGCAGATACTTTTCCACAAGGATGAAAACGAAAAACTTCTCATGCCGGTGAGTGCCGATTTCAGGATCAAAGGCTCCAAATTTTACCGCGAAGACAGTTTCCATGAGTTCGGGCTGCTGCAAAACCGCAAGGCCATCATTTTCACGCTTTGTGAACTCAACAGGATACATTCTACTGTTGAATATATACTTGCACAGAAAGAGGGTGAGACACCCGTTCCTGATAAAGCAAAACAATTCAGGCCTGAAGCCATTATTGACCGTTATCAGACTGCTACGCGCGAGGCGGAAGTTGACCTGCATATTTCAGCCCTTCGCGACCGGTACGACCAGCTTTCACCGCACGAAATCCTCACAATACAGCTTGGCACCTTCGAACGTATGCTCGAAAGCGCGCTTTCCTGCAATTATACTAAAGTTACCTTTATCCATGGCATTGGCAACGGTTCGCTAAAACAGGCAATCATTGGGCGGCTTCGTGATTATAGCGACATTGAATTCCGCAATGCGTCCTTTACAAGATTCGGGAATGGTGCTATTGAACTGGTTCTTCACCAAAATATGTAACCTGCTGATTACTTTGGGTTCAGCCTGATGGAATTTATTACCTTCGCACGGCATTTTAACACGAAATCTTCTCAAATTCACTCGTGATGCACAGTCGCATGTACCTGGCAACCATGCCTTATATTCTCCGGACATTCCTTCCATCGAACGTTACCTGGGAAATTGCAACAGATAAGAAAGAAATTTTTATCACTTTCGATGACGGACCAATACCTGAAGTAACGCCCGGCGTACTGAAAATCCTCGACGAGTTCAATGCGAAGGCCACCTTTTTTTGTGTTGGAGACAACGTAAGGAAACATCCCGAGGAGTTTAAGCTGGTTAAGAGCAAAGGACATTCACTGGGCAACCACACTTTCAACCACTTACGCGGTTGGGCAACATCGCAGCAGCGGTATCATGAAAATGTAAACAAGTGTAACGACCTGGTCCAAAGCCCGCTGTTCAGGCCACCACACGGGCAGCTTACACCTTTGATGGCGCGGCAACTGCATGCTAACTACCGTATTGTGATGTGGAGCGTTCTCAGCATGGATTTCGACCGAAGCGTTTCTCCGTATAAATGTCTGCAACACTCCATCAAACATACCGGCAACGGCTCTATCATTGTTTTTCACGACAGCCTCAAAGCCCGCGAACGCATGGAATACGTCCTGCCACGCTATCTTGAGCATTTCTCAAAAGAGGGATACACATTCTCAGCCCTGAACGGGCAGCTAAAACACTGATTACCTGGCTATCAAAAACTTTTCAGCCTTCTTTGTACCGGCAAAGTACAACAAATAACCTCCGCAAGGTAGCGCACTTACATCCAGCACTGCCCATCCTCTGAATTTCTCTTTGACAGGAGCTTCAAACCGCCTGCCGTCAACCCCAAATACTGCCATATCACTCTCATCGTCAGGATTGTAATACACAGTAATCCTGTCAGAGGCGGGATTCGGTGAGATAATAATATCTTTCTCCTGTAACTTATTGATCACCACAGTATTGCCGGCTGAGATAATCCATCGCTCAGGATCAATCCTGATTGAATCGATGGTAAAACCGGGTTCAATATAAAAATCCTCAGGCGTACTGTTGTTGTTCAGGACGATGATGGTATCGCGCCCTTCACCGTAAAAACGAACCGGTACCGGCAGGCTGAAGAAGCTCACCGAAGCATGGGACGTTGTTTGCTCCAGGTTAATAACTGCGCTTTTATCAAGGTTTTGTGTGCAGGTAAGTTTATACGAGGGATATCCCTGGCCGTAAATCCAGTTGCTGAAAAACCAGTTAAGATCACACCCGGCGGTTTCTTCAATATGACGCTGAAAATCTGCCGTCCGGGCAAAACCAAAGTGCAAAGCCGGGTCATTGAAATAGCTTTTTAAACCATCAAAAAACACCTTGTCGCCAACGACCCACCGAAGCATATTAAGCACAAGGGCGCCTTTGCTGTATGAAAGCCGTGAATCAAAAATACGGTCAACATTGGTTGTGTCGTCGCAATAAACTGAGCCACCCGGCTCCATGGTAACGTACGACATGTTCTGGTATTTCCACTTTGGCCAGTAAAGATCGGGGGACATACGCTCATAAATCAGCCCGGAACTGTATGTTGCAAATCCTTCGTTAAGCCATATATCACGCCACGAGCCACAGGTGATGGTGTTACCAAACCACTGATGCGCCAGTTCATGATCAATAATTTCGAGGTTAAAAGCGCCGCGCCCCAGGAAAGTCATAGTCTGATGTTCCATGCCGCCGCCCCAGCCAAACTGAGCCTGTCCATATTTCTCTTTCCTGAACGGGTAAGGGCCATAAAGTTCTTCAAATATCTCAAGCACCGGCAACACGAGCTGAGCCTGCTTTCGCAGACTGGCCGAATCCTCAGGGTAAACATAGTTTTGAATTTCAAATGAGCTATAACTCCCGGTATAAGTATCGCTGAAGCGTGAATAATTGGTAACGGCAATAGCAATCAGGTATGAGGCGATAGGATAACGATGCTTCCAGTGAGTGATCAACCGGCCGTCGCCATTACTGTTTTCGCCAACCAGCAGCCCGTTTGAAGCTGCATGTGTGCCGTCAGGATGCACCACATAAACATCGATGGAATCAATTTTATCGGTAAGGTCATTTTTTGAAGGCCACCATTCCGAAGCGCCATAAGGTTCGGAAAGTGTCCACAACACAGGCACATCATTATGTTTGTCGGTAGCGAAGGAACCAAACCCGCTGCTGCCAGGCGAACCATGATAATAAACGGTGACCGAATCAAGTGCGCCGGCAGCAACTTCACGGTTCAAAACAATGGTCAGAACGTTACCGTCGTGATGCAAAACTGCATTTGATGAAGCATTTATTGCTGAATCGGCAAGCATGTTTGATGCCAGTTCAAATTGTACCTGGCTGATATTCTGATTCTTTGCAACAAAGTACGATGTAACCGAGCCTGAAATCGCATTCACTGAAGGATCCGCCTCCCAGAAAAACCTGTGGTATCTGAGATCGTAATTATCCTCAATACCTGTTGCCTTTTTCAGCAAACGATCTGTCCATGAGCTTTTTTCACCTTCCGCCATCAGCACCGAGCCTGGATTATCGGTTTGAGCATGCAGCAACACACTTATAACCAGCAAAATACAAAACAGGAAGCCGATCCGGAATGTTTTTTTCATTTCAGTATTTCAGAAAAGTAAAATTACAATATTAACTTCATGACACACCAAAGGGTTCATTGTAATGCGCGGGGCTTTCACTCGAAGCGGAATTTTCACAATCTTTGCAAACCGAAACTTCATCATGAAGAGCATTATTAAAAACCGACTGATTAAACTCACAACCCTGGCATTGATCACCCTGGTGGTTTATTCATGTGCCATCACACAAGCCCCGGGCGGCGGGCCTAAGGACACCAAACCACCCATGTTTACCGCTGCAGATCCTGCCAACAACTCTGTGAATTTCAGCGGCAAAAAGATAACTCTCACCTTCAGTGAATATGTAAAACTCAAAAATCTTGACAAATTCCTGCTCATTTCACCTCCGCTGAATCAGTTGCCTGACATCAGGGAAGGCGGTAAAACATTAACAATCAGGATAAAAGACACACTTCGGGCAAATACAACCTACAAGTTCTACATCGGTGATGCCATTGTTGATATAACGGAAGGCAACCCTTTGCGTAACTTCTCCTATGCCTTTTCTACCGGCACTGTAATTGACTCTCTTTCACTATCGGGGAAAGTCACGAACGCCTTTACCCTTGAGCCGCAGAAAGATTTGTTTGTATTGCTGTATTCAAAAAC
>DAONEL010000036.1:10841-22259 GCA_035403045.1 Bacteroidales bacterium | reverse complement strand
TTTTTTAGTTGATTATGAAACAAACGACACTGCTAATATTGCTCACTATTGTTTATGCAAGCTCAATAGCACAAACGTGGCAACGTACTTATGGTTATGCTGGAAGTGCTGAGATATCCAAAGCAGTTAAATGCTCGTACGATGAAGGATTTATTCTTGGCGTAGATAAAAACAACCATTCGATTTTTATAATAAAAAGTAATATCAATGGAGAAATCTTATGGCAAAAGTATATTAAAGCAATATCATCCGATTATCTGATTCTTTCACATTTTAACACCTGTAATAGCGGCTCAATCGCTTTAACCGGAGGATATTATTCAGGATCTGACATCAGGAGTTTTGTTATTAATTTTGATACATGTATAGAAAATTATACTTGTAATACAATAAATATTCATCCTAATACCGTTGGGAACTATGGGAAATTTATTTTTAATTATCCTGGCTCCGATGAGCTATTGTTGATGACTTATGCAGCTGGTACTTGGCCTTATGAGCCGAATCAATTTTGGAAAGTGAATACTTTGGGTGAAGTTTTATGGGAAAAACAAATTTTATCATCTTACCAAACCTACTTCAGTGGCACCGAGTTCCAGCAAATGTGCCTGACCTCCGATGGGGGCAGCCTGCTGGCCGGTTATACCTATTATCCTTACGACACCACCAACTATCCCTGGGACGGCATACTGCAACCCTGCCTTGTGAAGCACGACAGCTTAGGCAACCGCCAATGGGTGTATCCTCCCATGAGCGGGGCCGATACCAACCGCATCGGCTTTTTCAACGCCTGTGTGCAGGTAGGCGATACCTATTATGCAGCCGGTAGCAACTACAACTACGGGCCGGGGCATTTCCTCCAGCCTTTGGTGGCCCGCTTCGACCTCAACGGAAACCTGCTCAGCTATGTAAGCTCCGGGCCTGATACCATGTACCATTCTCTTTCGCAAGTGCTTCCGGTGTCCGACACCTCTATTCTGCTTATTTCAGCAGCAAATACTGTCTATACCGACCCCAACTATTTAATGGTTTTTATTGCCGATACCATAGGCAATTTTACAAAAGGATTTATCCGACATGATTTGATTGTAAGTCAATTTGGTGATGAGGTGGCGAAGATGCGTGATAATAAGTTTATAATTCCTTGCTCCTATCCTATTGGTGGGCTAAGTAGTTTAACCGACATAGTCGCCATCAAGCTCAACGCCAACTTAGAGTACGACAGCATATACACCCAACCGTTTACATACGACAGCCTGTGCCCATACCCCATTGTAAGCGATACCGTGGTGTGCAACTGCGAGCCGTTTGTATCGGCAAAGGAAGCGCAGGAGCTGCAGCAAAGCCTGACAATCGTACCCAACCCTGCAATAGATTGGATTGCTGTGGGTATGCCACAAGCCTTGCAGCAGGCAGGCACCTTGCGCTTGTACAATATGCTGGGGCGTGTGCTGTACGAGGCCATGCTGCCACCTGGTACTAAGCAAACAAATATAAGCTGTGTGGGTTGGAAAGCCGGGTTGTACCTGGTGCGGTGCCAGAGTGGAGGAAAGGTGGTGAGTGGGAAGGTGGTTGTGGGCCCGTGACTTCGGCTCCGCTCAGTCACCTGGATTACAATGGAAATTAGGTGGTTGAGCGTAGTCGAAACCACCGTTTGAGTGGTAAAGTTTTTATGAAATAAAAGAAAAGTTAAAAATGCAAAAGTTAAAATTCATGCTTCGGCTACGCTCAGCATTCATACCTTTTACGGAACCGGATAACAGCATACGGAGGGCTTTGGTAATCATATTATTCTTGCCTTTCGTTGTAAGTGCTCAATCCCTTCAGGAAAAGCTACAACAATGCCCGGTAATCATCGAAAACGGAAAGATCAATTATTATATGCCACAGCAGGTCGGGCCTTACTTTCAACTGCCGCCTGCACGTAAGCCACAGTATGTCAACATTATGACAGTACCCTGGGTGCAACCTTTAACCAAATCGGTAAAGGAAACACAGTCGGAAGTACTGCAATCGCTGCACCAATTTATAACCCTATCACACCAAAACAATGCGGATAAAGAGTTATTCCTGCGGAAGCTGGCCTGGTGCGTGATGTTAAATACTTCGTTTGCAAAACAGATTGACACGGAAATCACGGATTTTGTCAAACAGCTTGCCTCTGATGAAGATTCCGGCATTAACACAAAAGCCGTGCTCTTACAAAAACTGGTAGATGATTATCGGAAAACAAGGTAAAGTTCGTTTTGATTTTGCAAAAACATGATGATTTTTTTACCTTCCAGAAACTTTTTATCAATTTATTACGTTAAAAAAAATATAAATTTGCACTATTCGTACGAGAAGGAACATAAAAACAGACGACAATGGAAGAAAACGATCGCACGGACAGCAGGGAAGATGTATTTTCGAGGGCTGTTAAAGCAGGAAAGCGCACCTACTTTTTCGATGTGAAGCGCACCCGTACTGACCAGTATTACATTACGATCACTGAAAGTAAACGGGAGTTTGACAACGCTACAGGCAGGTTCATCTACAAGAAACATAAGCTTTTCCTGTATCGTGAAGATTTTGAAAAATTCGGCGATGGACTGAAAGACGCCATCTCCTTTATCGAGACCGGTCAGATACCACCCGAGAGACATTACGCCGACGATCACAATCACTCAGGTGTCGATTTTGAGGACCTGGACAAGTAAGGCTCACTGATCACTCTCCTTTCCTGTGAATGGAGTCCGTCAAAGGATAACCACAATTTATTGCTGTGTTAACACCATCATGGCTTCTGTACCGCCAAAACTTATTAACATCTTAACAATCCGCTGGCGCTATTATCGTATTTTTGCAACTGCCGGAAACATCAAACATATTGGTATTTTTCAACCTGATCAAATAAAAAGCATTAGAATACAAGCTGTTGAATAATACTTCCACAGTCGATTTTCCGACTCAATAAAACGCTAATAGTCAAACTGTTAATTATACCGATGGGCAAGGTAATCACAATTGCAAACCAAAAGGGAGGTGTTGGAAAAACCACTACTGCCATTAACCTCGGGGCATCACTTGCCGTACTCGAACGCAAAACGCTCATCATTGATGGTGACCCGCAGGCCAATGCCACATCGGGCGTGGGCTTCGATCCTAAAAATATCAAAACATCCATCTACGAATGCATCATCGAAGAGGTTGACCCCCGCAATATCATCCTTAAAACCAGCACTCCTAACCTCGACCTGCTCCCCGCACACATCGACCTGGTAGGCGCCGAAATAGAAATGATTAATATGCCCAACCGGGAAAAAATGATGAAAACGGTGATCGACAAACTGCGCGACCTTTACGACTTCATCATCATCGACTGCTCTCCATCTCTTGGCCTGGTGACCGTTAACTCACTGGTGGCTGCCGATTCGGTGATCATACCGGTACAATGTGAATACTTTGCACTCGAAGGGCTTGGCAAACTGCTCAACACAATTAAAATAGTGCAGTCGAGGCTCAATCCGCAGCTTGATATTGAAGGCATTCTGCTCACGATGTACGATTCGCGCCTGCGCCTCTCAAACCAGGTTGTAGAAGAAGTGAAGACCCATTTTCAGAACATGGTTTTCGATACCATCATTTACCGCAACACCCGCCTGGGTGAAGCGCCCAGTTTCGGTGAATCGATCCTGATGCACGATGCCAACAGTACCGGAGCTGTCAACTACCTGAACCTTGCCCGCGAAATACTTCAGAACAATGAACTTACGCTGCTGCGGCAGGAAGATAAAGAGATAAAGGTCGACTAGTATGAATAATCCCAAAAAGAGAGCCCTTGGCCGCGGATTGAGCGCCATTCTCGAAAGCCCTGAGACAGATATTACGTCAAAGGATATTTCGGGCAACTACGTAGCCGGCGCCATTGCCAACATTCCGGTAGGGAGTATTGACGCGAATCCTTTCCAGCCGCGCGAGGAATTTGACGAAACCAGCCTGCGTGACCTCGCCGATTCCATCAGGGAACAGGGTATCATTCAGCCGCTTACCATTCGTAAGATGGGCTTCGACAAATACCAGCTCATTTCGGGTGAACGCAGGTTGCGTGCAGCCAAACTTGCAGGGCTCGAAACCGTTCCCGCCTACATAAGGGTGGCCAACGATGAGCAAATGCTTGAATGGGCGCTCATTGAGAATATCCAGCGCGAAAATCTCAACGCCATCGAAATCGCCATCAGCTATACCCGCCTCCTCGAAGAGTGCGACCTTACCCAGGAAGAACTCAGCAAACGCGTAGGCAAAAACAGGACAACCATAAGCAACTACATCAGGCTGCTGAAACTTCCGGCCGAAGTGCAGGCAGCATTGCGCGACGGCCAGATAACCATGGGCCACGCACGGAGCATCATCCCGGTTGAAGACCCGTTGAAGCAGGTTGCCATTACCCGCAAAATCAACAAAGATGATCTTTCGGTACGAGATGTTGAAAAGCTGGTCAAACAACTTGAAAAAATTCCTGTTGAACCGGTAAAACCTGTAAAAGCCACCCTGCCGGTGAAATACAGCGAAGCACAGCAGCAACTTAAAAACCGTTTTAATTCAAAAGTTGAAATAAAACGCGATGTGAAAGGCAAAGGCAGCATCGTAATTCCGTTTTCCTCCGATACCGACCTCGAAAAGATCATAGCCATCCTAGGCATCTGATTTTGGTTCATAAAACATTCATTCCTTGACAGTTTCATTCTCAACGCTGAAATTTCGTCCCTGGAAAATCCGGAACAGAATGACTATAATACTGGTGGCTTTTCTGCTCACCTCCGGTTATGGCATTGCCCAGGTTCAGGATACTGTAAGAATCCCCAAACCAACCTCCGATACGGCCATTACCACCAAACATTCGCCAAAAAGAGCTGCAATCTATGCAATGGTATTGCCGGGGCTTGGCCAGGCATATAACCACAAATACTGGAAGATACCTATTGTATATGCCGGCTTCGGTACAATGTACTATTTCCTGAAATTCAATACAGATAACTTTCACCAGTTCCGCGATGCCTATGATTATGCTCTCAAGCCGGATTCAGGCACTCCGCCCAATAACCTGGTGTACAAATATGCCGTGAGCCAGCTCAAGGAAGGGCGTGAATACTACCTGCGTAACCTAGAAGTCTCATATATCGCAACCGGTGCATGGTACATATTGCAGGCCCTGGATGCTGTGGTCGACGCTCACTTTTTCGATTACGACGTTACCGAAGACCTCACGCTGCACCTGGCCCCCTGGACTCCGCCAACCGTTGCCGGAATAAAGCCATCGGGCGGATTCACTCTTACACTCCGCTTTTAGCCGGACATAATTGTTTCGTTAATAGGCTGATAATAAGTCAACTATTAATGGAATACAGGAGTCAGAAGTCAGAAGCCAGCATGCAAATAAACCTGTCATGAGTTATTAAGATTAAATGTCTCACAAAAGTAACTTCTGAATTCTGACTCCTGAATTCTGACTCCTGAATTCTGACTCCTGACTCCTGACTCCTGACTCCTGACTCCTGAATTCTGACTCCTGACTCCTGACTCCAATATAAGAAATTTAACCTGCCTCAAAAATAAACGGTATGAAACTTGCCCTGATCGGTTACGGAAAGATGGGAAAAGTGGTAGAAGAAGTTGCACTTTCGCGGAACCATTCTATTGCAGCTATAATTGACAACCCCGGCGACTGGTCACTCAAAAGCGATTTGCTTAAGCAATGTGATGCTGCCGTCGAGTTCACAATTCCTACCGTTGCTGTCGGCAACATCATGAAATGCTTCGAAGCAGGAGTTCCTGTTGTGAGCGGCACCACCGGCTGGAATGATCATTTTACGGAAGTGAAGGACTATTGCCTGAAGATGGGTGGCGCTTTACTTTATGCATCGAACTTCAGCCTGGGAATGAACATATTTTTCGAGGTAAACAGAAAACTGGCAAATCTCATGGATCCC
Source organism: Bacteroidales bacterium (assembly GCA_035403045.1). GTDB lineage: Bacteria > Bacteroidota > Bacteroidia > Bacteroidales > UBA4417 > UBA4417. The sequence continues at coordinate 16,290 of DAONEL010000036.1, read as the reverse complement.
TACCCAATGTATGATGTAAGCATTGAAGAGGTTCACCATACCCAGAAGCTGGATGCTCCCAGCGGCACGGCAATCACCATAGCGAATGACATTATCGCAAACCTTGAACGCAAGACAGTATGGGTAAACGAGTCTTCGGAAAACCATGGTGACCTCGTCATCAATTCCGTCAGGGAGGGAACTGTTCCCGGCACTCATACAATTACTTATGACTCGGAGAACGACCTGATTTCCATCCGCCACGAAGCCAAAAGCCGCAGAGGACTGGCTCTTGGTGCGGTGCTGGCAGCCGAATTCATCGCAGGTAAAAAAGGTATATTTACCATGAGCGACCTGCTTGGATTATAAGGTTGTTTTGTAAATAAAAAACCTGCGTTGCAGAGTTTAAGCGGAATGATTTATAACTTGCTTTCTGTTAACATTTTAACACAATTTAACTCTGCCGTTCGTACTAATTAGCGCTATTTGACTGATATTTGCACACTTTATAACCTAAACCTACTTTCCATGGATTTAATGACAGCACTCATCATTGGCATCATCATTTTTCCTGCTTTACTATTCTGGATATTTAAAGATGCCGGTGTAAGCCCCTGGAAATCACTCATTCCGATTTACAATTATTTTGAATGGAATAAAATCATCGACAAGCCATGGTGGTGGCTGGCACTCATGCTGGTTCCATACATTAACATGTTCATGGTGATGCTGATGCTGGTCGAAACGGCCAAATGTTACAGCAAGCAGGATCTCGGCAGCCAGGCGTTGGCTGTTTTATTCCCTTATGCATACCTGCCCTACCTGGGTTTGTCGGAAAAGGAAAAGTACATTCAGCCCGAAAACCGCGTCAGGGCTAAAAAATCAGTGGCCCGCGAATGGACCGATGCCATCATTTTTGCAGTGGTTGCAGCCTCTATCATACGCATATTTATGGTCGAGGCATACACTATACCCACTTCATCAATGGAAAAGTCGTTGCTCGTGGGCGATTTCCTGTTTGTGAGCAAACTGAGCTACGGGCCGAAGAATCCACAGACACCCATCGCGTTTCCCTTTGTTCACCATACAATGCCGCTTTCGAAGTACGCAAAGTCGTATTCTGAAATCATCCATCTGCCCTATTACCGGTTTCCGGGTTTTTCAAAAGTCAAGCGAAACGATGTGGTTGTGTTCAACTACCCTGACGGTGACACGGTTGCACTCAAGATGCAAAACCAGAGCTATTACGCATTGGTTCGTAATTTCGGGCACGAAGCTGTCTGGAACAATCCCTATGAGTTCGGAAAAATAACTTCAAGGCCGGTAGATAAGCGCGAAAACTATATCAAACGCTGCCTTGCTATCGCCGGCGACACCCTGGAAATCCGTGATAAAATGGTTTATATCAACGGAAAACAGGCAGATATCCCTGAAAACTCCCAGTTTAAATACATTGTGACGACTGACGGTTCGCCGGTGAGCAAACGGGTGATCGACAAACTCGACATTACCGAGCAAATTGAAACCACCGACCAGGGTGATTATGTGCTCACACTTACCAGCCAGGGTGTTGAAAAAATAAAGGCGCTTCCCAATGTAAAAGAGGTAAGGCCGGTCATTCAGCCGAAAGGATACTGGAACCCTGATATTTTCCCCTATGATTCCACTTATGTTTGGAACGTTGATAACTTTGGGCCGCTCTATATTCCGAAAGCTGGTGTTACCGTAGCTCTCAGCACAAAGAACCTTCCACTTTACAGCCGAATAATTGAAGCATATGAGCTGAACAAACTTGAGGTGAAAGACGGCAGAATTTATATTAATGGCAAAGAAAGCAACAGCTATACCTTTAGAATGAATTATTACTGGATGATGGGCGACAACCGCCACAATTCAGCCGACAGCCGCTACTGGGGCTTTGTTCCCGAAGACCACGTCGTTGGTAAAGCCGTCTTTGTATGGCTGTCGCTCGATTCCAATAAATCACTGTTCGGAGGCAAAATCAGGTGGAACAAACTTTTCCGCGGCGTGCACTAAGCTGCCGCAATGAACGTTTTATTCTCCACAGCCAACACATCCTGTTTACAAATTAGCGCAACAACTTCCCCTTCATTGGCTTAATTTGTTAATTTTGCCTGATCATTGCAGGTAAACCGCCACGCTGTCAATGGCTTGAGTGTACATTTTATACCCGGATGGAACAGAAAAACGAAATTAAGCGTCCGAAGAACGAGCTGCGTAACGAGAAAAAAGCCGCCGCACCACCCGATGATAACACGGGTAAAGCGGCAAAGCCTTCTTCAAAAAAAGAAAAGAAGCCTGAAAAAGATGGCAGCAATTCGGAAAAAGCGAAACAAATCATTGGCGCATTCCTGCTCCTGCTCTCCGTTTTTTTGCTTATCTCATTCATTTCCTACCTCTTCAACTGGTTTACTTCAAGAACCGACGACAATTTCAATGACCTGCTTTCAGCCATCTCCAACGAACAACTCGAAGCCAATAACCTTGGCGGCCGCTTAGGTGCAGCACTATCAGTACTGATGATTAAAAAAGGATTCGGGATCGGCAGCTTTTTCCTTGTAGCCTGGATTTTCTTTGCCGGTGTGCGCGCTTCGCTCAAACATTCAATCGTCCCGATCTGGCAAAGCCTTGGAATATTCATCCTGTCGATGGTATGGATTTCAGTCACCATAGGCTTTTTCTTTGGTAACTCTCCTCTATCGATCCTTGGCGGAATATCAGGTTACAAAACCGCAATCTGGCTTAACGGGCTCATGGGAAAGATGGGAACGGCAATCTGCCTGCTATTTGTCCTTATAAGCCTGCTGGCACTGGTGTACAACTTTTCGCTGCAACGGCTGCATAGCAGGATTCGTGAATTAAAACCATCGCTGCAGGGTGTTACCGGGCAGGAATCAACATCACGGACCGGCCAGGAAGAAAAGGTTGACCGTTTCAACACGGTTGAATATTCAGTGAAGGATAATGATACGGATATTCCTTCGCAGGCCAAACCACAGCCAAACACCCTTGTAAATCAACCCGTTGACAATAGCACACATTCTGCGGCCAATGAAAAGGCCAGCGATGAGAACGGTTTTGAACCCGTTCCCATGCCTGTGACACGGATAAAACCGAAGACCGATGTGGAATTCATGGTTGAAAACGAGGCGCCTGAGGCAAAACCCGTTGAGAATGTGAACGGGGAGACAACTCCCGGCAATGATTTAACCCATTTCCCTCTGACCACCAACTTTGACCCGACGCTCGATCTTTCAGGCTACCAGATGCCAACACCCGAACTGCTCGACAATTACGGCGACGGAGGCATATCAGTGAACAAGGAAGAACTCGAAAGCAACAAGAACCGCATCGTTGATACGCTCGGCAATTATGGCATACAAATCGACAAAATAAAGGCTACCATTGGTCCTACGGTCACATTGTACGAGATCATTCCTGCACCGGGGGTCAGAATTTCAAAGATCAAAAACCTGGAGGATGATATCGCCCTGAGCCTCTCAGCACTAGGTATCCGTATCATCGCCCCCATTCCCGGCAAAGGCACCATAGGTATTGAAGTTCCCAACCAAAAACCGGAGGTTGTGGGCATGCGCTCAATCCTCAGCGCCGAGAAATTCGTCAATACCAAATTTGACCTTCCGTTTGGCATCGGTAAAACAATTCAGAACGAAACGTTCATCGCCGACCTCACCAAAATGCCCCATATCCTCATGGCCGGCGCCACAGGCCAGGGAAAATCTGTAGGACTGAATGCCATCATCACTTCGCTGCTTTACAAAAAGCATCCGAGTGAACTCAAGTTCGTCCTTGTCGATCCCAAGAAGGTTGAGCTTACCTTATTTTCAAAAATAGAAAGGCACTACCTGGCCAAATTGCCGGATTCTGAAGAAGCCATTATTACTGACATCCGCAAAGTAGTGCGCACACTCAATTCGCTCATCATTGAGATGGAAACGAGATACGACCTGCTGAAGGATGCCCAGGTGCGCAACATCAAGGAGTACAATGTAAAGTTTTTAGCCCGTAAGCTCAATCCCCAGCAGGGCCATCGTTTCCTGCCATATATTGTGCTGGTGATCGATGAATTTGCCGACCTCATCATGATTGCCGGCAAGGAAGTTGAAATACCGCTCACAAGGCTAGCACAGCTTGCCAGGGCTATCGGCATCCACCTTGTAATTGCCACTCAGAGGCCCAGCGTCAACATCATTACAGGTACCATCAAAGCCAACTTCCCTGCCCGTATTGCTTTCCGTGTAATTTCCAAAATCGACTCACGCACAATCCTTGATACCGGCGGTGCCGACCAGCTTATTGGCCGCGGCGACATGCTCCTTTCGCAAGGCGGAGAAATCATAAGGCTACAATGCGCCTTTATCGATACCCACGAAGTGGAACGTGTCACCGAGTTTATCGGGTCACAACGCGGGTATCCGACCGCTTTTTCGCTGCCTGAATTCAATGAAGAAGAAGGCTCCGGTTCAGCTGAATCAGACCTCGATCCCAACGAACGGGATGAGTTGTTCGAAGAAGCTGCCTTTTTGATTGTATCAGCCCAGCAAGGATCCACATCTTTGCTTCAGCGAAAACTAAAGCTGGGTTATAACCGCGCCGGCCGCATTATTGACCAGCTCGAAGCTGCCGGTATCGTGGGGCCGTTTGAAGGCAGCAAAGCCCGTGAAGTAAAATTCGCAACAGAATTCGCTTTGGAACAGTATTTGAAGGACCTCAGAAGTAAAGAATCACAAAACGGATATTGAAATAAAAAACATTCATGAAAAGAATCTTCATCTTAATCGCTCTTACCGCCATCTCAACCCTTACTTTTTCGCAAAGCGATAAAAAAGCGACTACTATCCTCAATGACCTTTCGGCAAAGACAAAATCATATAAAACCATCAGGATTGATTTTGCTTACACGATGGAAAACAAGAAAGAAAAGATCAATGAAAAATTCACCGGCACACTGCTCTCAAAAGGTGACAAATACAAGCTCACGGTTGCCGGGCAGGATGTGATCTGCGACGGCAAGACCATGTGGACTTATATGAAAGATGCCAATGAAGTGAATATCAACGATGTAAACGCTGATGACGATTCCTTTACACCGACCAAACTCCTGACCAATTACACCAAGGATTACAAGGCTAAATTTATTGAAGAAAAGGGCAACGAGCAGGTTCTTGAACTTTATCCTCTCGCAAAAGGCAAATCATTTACCAAGGTAAAACTCACCATTGACAAGGCTTTGAAACAGGCCAAAGAATTCATGATCTTCGACCGCAGCGGAAGTATTTTTAAGTATACAGTTAACAAATTCATCGCCGACCAGGCCATGGACGACAAGACTTTCACCTTCAACAAAGCCAGCCATCCGGGAGTTGAGGTGATTGATATGAGGTAGGTTTGATGTTTGATGTTTGATGTTTGATGTTTGATGTTTGAT
>DAONEL010000036.1:0-10741 GCA_035403045.1 Bacteroidales bacterium | reverse complement strand
CTTCTGCCCCCTAACCCCGTCTCACTAAACACTAAACTCAAACCTCCTTATACAGTTTCACCAGCAGCTTCTTCGCCAGATTCTGGTAACCCGGTGTCCCGTCGTGCATCCCGAATTCGATTGAATCGATAAGCTCATGTTTGATTTCAGGAAACTGTTGCGATAATCCGTAAAGTATCTCCATGGAATAAACCTTGGCAGCAACGGCCTCGGAAGGTGATATGAGCCAGGCAAAACAGATGTCAATCAGTTCACCTTTATAGTCTCCGGGAACCTGTATGCGGCTGAGCATGTGCAATGAGTGACGTTTGAGCCCGTCATGTTCAAATACTCTTAAAGCCTTCACCAATCGGGCTGCATAGGGTTGCGACCATTCAGGACGAGTTTCACAGACAGTATCCAGCGCCCAGGCAGCACGGCGCGAAAAAGGCTCTTCATTGGCGAAAAACATTTCCCAGAAATCGGCGCGTAACTTTTCATCCTTTATAATCAGATCCGACATACAATCGGTAAAGGAACGCGACGAATCACCCGACAATAACTCCCTGATCTTCTCCATGATGCGGGGTTTTACATTGCATACTTCAGGAATGTCTGAAATTATGATGACCTTTGTGCCAATCTTCCGCTAAGATATGAAAGATAGGATTCGCCTCTTTGTCGTCAACTGGTTGTTCTGGTACCTGCTTTTTGTTGCCGCCAGGATAGCCTTTCTGCTCTACCAGTTCAGGCTGTCATCGCAACTCACGGCAGGAACAATTGCCGGCACATTCATCCATGGTTTCTTCCTCGACCTTTCCATGGCCTCCTACCTCATGATCGTTCCGGCCATAATCATACTGATTTCATGTTTCACCAGTTTCAGGCTGTTGCCGTTGATTCTGAAGATATATACCCTGATCGGATTGGTGATCTCCGTGTCAATAATACTTATCGACATGGTCCTATACAGTTTCTGGGGATTTCGCCTCGATACCACACCTCTCTTTTACATGGGTAACCTCGAAGCCATGACAGCATCTGTCAGTATCTGGACGTTTATAGGAGGAATCGCAGGGATTTTATTAATCACAATATTGATATTCAGGCTCTATAAGTATTTGATCAATAGATTCCGCTTCCCGTTTACGGCCAACATGACCTCATCTGCCGGTATTCTCCTGCTTTCGGCGCTGGTGGCGGCAGGAATCCGCGGAGGAGTGGGAATAGGCGCCGTAAGCATCGGATGGGCTTATTTTTCGCAAAACACTTTTGCCAATCATGCGGCAATTAACGCGGTGTGGAATGTAGCTTTTTCTCTTACCGAAAAAAATGACCTGACCAGGAAATACGAAATTTTCGATAACACCGAGGCCGCCGCTGTATGCGACTCGATCTTTGCAGGTCGTGGCACAACCAGCCCCGTGCTGAACAACACGCACCCGAATATCATTCTTATTATTGTCGAAAGCTTTACTGCTAAAGTCATTGGTGCGCAGGGGGGTGATAAAGGAATAACGCCGGCATTTGATTCGCTGGTGCATGAAGGAATACTTTTCGATCAGGTGTATGCTGCTTCCGACCGCACTGATAAAGGCCTGGCAGCCGTACTGGCAGGTTATCCTTCACTTCCCGGATCCAGCCCGCTCAAGTTTCCCCAAAAAACCGACAACATCCCTTCCTTCCCAAAATACCTGGCTCAGCGAGGGTATAAAAACACTTTTTATTATGGCGGATCTCTCGACTTCGCCAATTACCGCTCATTCCTGGTACAGGCCGGCTTCAGTAAGCTCGTTACCAAAGACGATTTTGATGCTTCCACCTTCGGCACCAAGTGGGGTGCCTGGGATCACCTGGTGTTTCAGCGGCTGCTGTCTGATACTCCTGATGCCGACAGCAATTTCTTTAAAACCATCCTGACGCTCACCAGCCATGAGCCGTTTGCCATCCCCACACCCCCGCTAAAAAAAGGTAACGATACAGAAACGCTGTATATCAATTCGTTGCATTATACTGATGCCAGCATCGGGAATTTTATCAGGGAAGCCAAAAAGCGTAAGTGGTGGAAGAATACACTGGTGATTATCACAGCCGATCATGGCAGCATGATGCCGGGACATGACGGCGTGACCGACCTGCCGAAGTACCATATTCCATTGTTGCTGACTGGCGGTGCCGTGAGTGTGAAAGATACTACTATTCACACTGTTTGCGGGCAAACTGACATTGCCAGGACAATACTTGAACAGCTTGGCATTCCGGGTAAGGATTTCCCGTTCAGCAAGAACATTCTTACCACGTATCCCATTCCCGGAGCCTTCTTCACCTATTCCGGCGGAACAGGTTATTACGATGGAAAAGAATTAATTATTTATAATACGGCTGCTATGGAGTTCAATGAGCAGAACAATCCATCACAAGCTCCCGGACAAAGAATCTCAAAGGCTATCCTTCAGCACCTTTACGACGATTTCAGTAAACGTTAAACATTCGCCACTGAAGCAGAAACAGGTCGTTTCTTTTACCGCAAAGGGCGCGAAGAAGGCGCTAAGGTCGCAAAGTACATCTTAGCGTTCTCTGCGTATATCTTTGCGTACTTTGCGGTTTATTTTATCGTAAAGAGGCCGAAGAAGGTGGTAAGGTTGCAGAATACATCTCAGCGGTCTCTGCGTAAATCTTTGCGTACTCTGCGGTTTACTTTACCACAATGAGACCGAAAAAGGTCTTAAATTCGTTCAGTATGTCTCATCCATTCACTGCAACTTAACATTCACTGCGGTTAATCCTAAAATGGCTATTTCTTTGGAACCAGGAATGCCTTTTGCCTTTCGTAGTTCAGTTTATAGATTACCGCAGGTTCGTCATCATCGGAACCGATTTTCTGCACCGGCGTCATAAAGTCGGGATATTTGTCCTGAATATAAGCCATGTACCGTTCAACCGTGTTGATGATCATACCGTCTTTCTGTACCGAATTCCGGCGCAGGTTTGCCGTGAGCACATGTGTTACCTTGTTCTCAATCAGCGGTATGAGCAACGAATCGGGGTAGATGAGTACCGGTGGCTGCTTCGATACATTCACCAGGTTCTCAAGTGTATCGCGGCTGGTAATGTAGCTGATGTTTGCCTGCGAAAGTTCCCCGTATAGGCGTGACCGTGTGCTGTCGGGGAAACGGTCGATGATGTAGAAGCTTTCACCAATGAAAAGCTGTGCCTCGTAATAATTCTTGATCGCGTTGTATATCGAGGGGGTGAGTTGTTTCCCGGTAAGGTCGGTATAGCGGAAGGCAGTATAAGGTGTATTTTGCTGTTTCCAGTTACTGAAAAACATCTTCGAATCGAATGATGGCACTTTCATGATGCTGTAAAATTCGCGTCCTTTCCCGTAAATAAAAGATATAGAAGGTTTACGGCATGCAACGATTGCATCAGGCGGCAGGTTTTTTGCTGCCCATTCGCTGGCCTGCAGGTAATGTTTCCAGTCAGGGGTAAGCCCGCCGTATTTGCCTTTGTTTTTGGCTGCCTCGCGCGACTTGCCCGATGTAAAGGAGAGTTCTCCGAAAAACATGATGAGGGCAAGCACCGGGATGATCCAGTATAAAATTTTGAGGTTTTTAAAATCCGAAAGAAAATAGAAAGCAGCAAAAAACATCAGCAGCATAAACGAGAGCACGGGAATAATGAGCCTGTTCTGGTCCCAGCGGCTCTGCAGTATGGTGAACGTCACAAGCAGAAACGCTCCCGAAAGCAAAGCACTGAAGAAAACGTAACGGTTTCTTCGGTACGAAAGCCCAAGGCCGGTGATGAATATCAGGTAATAAAGAACCGTTAAAATTGGTATAACCGGCTGAATAAGTTCCCATTTTCTCATGCCGGTCATGTTGAAGAAGTGCTTTGAAAGATACAGGTTTGAATTTTCGATAAATCGTTTCACCATACCGGCAAAATCTTCATTGCCTTTGGCCGCATTGTAATAGTCTTTTTGCAGCAGCCCTGAACCCTGCGAAGCAAACTGCAGCCCGGCATCACCCCACAACAGGTACCTGATGCCCTGAAAAACAACATATAATGCCAGGAACGACACGATGCCCATCCACAGGTTGCGCCATTGCCCTTTCAGAGTAAAGTATCCAAGGACAGCAATGAGCGCCGAAAAACCTATGCTGCGCGTCAACGCCATCGACAAAAGTACCAGCGCAAGCAACAGGTGGCGTTTGACATCTGCCTGAAGGCTGCCGGCTGTTTCAATGTCGATGAACTTCCTGAAAAATACCAGCAGCAGCAACGCCTGCAGCATCATGTAAAACATTTCGCTGTATGTCTGGCTGGCATAGTAAAGTATGAAGGAGTTGATTGAAACCAGCAGCAGGACAATCACATGCAGCAACGCCGGTATACGATTTTTAAATGCCACGTGGGTAAAATATATGAATGCCAATGCGGCCAGCAGCGAAACACCTTTCAGTATTGTAAGGTTAAGTCCGGCCACAGCCAGGAAAATACTGAGCACCAGCGGATACAACGGACCCTGGAACGATGGGTATTCAAATTTTTTCAGGAAATCAGAAGCCCGTATGATATAAAAGGCATCGTCACCCGAAAGGCTTACTTTCGGATCGAAGAGAAGCAGCGCAAACAGCATGGTCAGGCCCATGGATACCCACAGGAATATATCAATATGAGATGCCAGGTAATCATTGATTGACTGAACAGCCGTTTTGCTTTCGGCAACTTTTGGTTTTTGCTGCTGTTTTATAGCCGGAGCCTGAATCTTTGTTGCGCCCTTCTGTTGCTTTGCCATATGACAGGGATTAATACATTGTGGTTGATTAAAATGCAAATTTCATGTATTTTACGGGAAATCCACCCGCTTTTTTATTAATCTTGCAAACCAATTTATTAAAATGACTAAAGAAGATATCCGCCATTTTTTCGAGAAAACGGCCACCGCCCGCGACAAGTGGAGAAAACGCAACCGTTTCTATCATAAGTCAATAGAAAGATATATCTCTTTCATCATCCCCGAAGGCAAGCGTGTACTTGAAGTTGGATGCAGCAACGGTGACCTGCTCAATGCAACCAAACCGGCATACGGGGTGGGCATTGATTTCTCTGAAAATTTCATCAAAAGAGCCCGTGAAAAATATCCAAACCTCGTTTTTCACCAGGATGATGTTGAGAATCTGCAACTGGACGAAACCTTCGATTATATCATACTTTCCGATCTTGTAAACTGCCTGTGGGACGTGCAGACCGCCATGCACAATATACGCAGGCTGTGCCACCCGCAGACACGCATTGTTATCTCACAGTACAATTACCTGTGGGAACCCATTTTAAAAGCAGGCGAAACATTACGGCTGAAATTGCGGCAACCGGCACAAAACTGGTTCTCGATCTCCGATATTGACAACATACTTCAACTTGAAGGCTTCCAGCTGATTAAGATAGAGCGCAAATTGCTGCTGCCCAAGTATGTTCCGGTACTGAATTTCATTTTCAATAAGTTCCTGGCCAACCTGCCGCTCATCAATAAACTCAACCTGGTAAATTTTATGGTCGCGCGCCCGCTGCTGGCTGACGACCAGCAATACAGCGTCAGCATTGTGGTACCGGCGCGTAATGAACGGGGAAATATTGAGAATGCCATCCTCCGCACTCCTAAGTTTGGGAAAAGCAGGGAGTTTATCTTTGTTGAAGGCCACTCCTCGGATAATACCTTTGAAGAGATGCTCCGCGTACAGCAGGCATACCCGGGTGAGAACATCAAAGTATTTCAGCAAAGCGGCAAAGGCAAGGGGAATGCAGTGCGCGAAGGGTTCGAAGCTGCTACCGGCGAGGTGCTCATGATCCTCGACGCCGACCTTACCATGCCTCCCGAAGAGTTGCCAAAATTCTACGATGCCCTCAGGTATAACAAGGGTGAATTCATCAACGGAAGCCGCCTCGTGTACCCCATGGATAAAAATGCCATGCGTTTTCTTAACCTGCTGGCCAACAAGTTCTTTGGCTGGTTTTTCTCATACATTCTCGGTCAGAGGCTTAAGGATACACTCTGCGGCACCAAGGTGCTTTACAAAACCGATTATGAAAAGATCATCCAGAACAGGAGCTACTTCGGCGATTTTGACCCGTTTGGCGATTTCGACCTGCTCTTCGGAGCAGCAAAGCTGAACCTGAAGATATCAGAAATCATCATCCGCTACCGCGACCGTGAGTACGGAAGTACGCAGATAAGCCGGTTCAGGCACGGTTGGCTTCTTATCCGTATGAGCCTGTTTGCCGCCCGGAAGATAAAGTTTATCTGAGATTTCAGTCAAATCCTATTTGATAGTACCTGTCAGTTCTGAAATTCGGGTAAATTTTCCGGAAAATAATACCCGAGATTTAAGTTATGGGGTTTTGGATTGCTATAAAATTTTAATTTATATCTTATTTGTTGTAATATGTAGTTTTTATCTCTTTTTCTTCGTATATTTCGGACAACTAACCAAATAGCCAAAGCCATGAAAAAGATTTTACTGTTACTATGTATGTTAATTACATACAGCCTATCCTTTGCCCAGATTGAAAAGGGCAAATGGTTTGCTGCGGGCTCCAGCAGCCTGCGGCTCGATGTAGGCAAAGAGAAATCAGGGACTTCAAGTTCTTTGAGTGATGAATACTCTTACAGAGAATTCGACTTTGACCCGATGGTCGGGTATTTTGTTATGGACAAATTGCCTGTAGGGCTCTATTTCGACGTTTCCACCGACTGGGAGAAAGACGAATGGGACGGAGATGTTTACAAATCAACCGATTTTGTGGTCGGGCCGTTTGCCAGGTATTATATTAAGCAATTCGACAAGTTTATACCCTTTGCCGAGGCACGATTCGGTATCGGCTCATACAAGGATAAATATTCTAACGGCGATACATACAAGGAGTCGGCATTATCATACAGGTTCGGAGCAGGCGCATCGTATTTCTTCACCGAAAATGTGGCTTTTGATGCATTTTTGGGCTATGATTACGACAGTTATACCGATAAATCCGATGATCCGAAGAGTACTTATTTCTATTCTTCGGTTGAGATAAATTTCGGACTGGTGATCACTTTTGGTAAACAGTAAAATCGCGAAGCCATGAAAAAGATCATACCCATACTGATGATGTTGCTGGTTTGCAACCTCTTCACCCAAGCCCAGGTTGAAAAAGGGAAATGGTTCCTGGCCGGTTACAGCCAGATGAATTTTGATATCGGCAAGGACAAAACAAAGTCGGGGAGCACCATATCAGAAAACAGCAAGTATTTCGAATTCAACTTCAACCCGCTTGCAGGCTACTTCGTGATAAATAAGATGCCTGTCGGACTTTTTCTCGACAGTTATTTTGATAAATACAAGACAGACAATTACGAGTCAAAGTATTCACAATACATTATCGGGCCTTTTGTGAGATATTATATCCTGCAGCTCGACAAGTTGTTCCCGTTTGCTGAAGGGCGGATAGGAATCGGGCAATATAAAAGCAAATACGGCGACAATGATACCCAAATTGAAACGTACTCATCTGCATTGCTTGGTGTGGGCGCCTCCTATTTCTTTGCCAAACATCTTGCAGTTGATGGTCTCCTGGGTTATAAGCACAATGCCTGGTCGTATGAATCTGAAGAAGGAAACGGCGGCGTGAAAAGTGCAGCAAGCAGCACAACCAATAAGTACATCGATAACGGATTTATGTTCAGGATCGGTGTAACGATCACTTTCGGCAAAGAATAGACCTGCATGAAAACAATGAAAGCCGGCTGCCTGTGGGTAACCGGCTTTTTTGGTGTGTATTATCCTGTTTTCAAGCAGGATAAAGAAATTTAACCGCTAAGGACACTAAGAAGGCACGAAATTCGCAGAGTTACTCTTTGCGCTCTCTGCGTAAAACTTTGCGCTCTTTGCGGTTATCTTTTAAACCGCATAGGACGCGAAGAAGACGCTAAGTTCGCAGAGTTACTTTTTGCACTCTTTGCGTTTCCTTTCTTTAACCGCTAAGGACACTAAGAAGGCGCGAAGTTCGCAGAGTTACTCTTTGCGCTCTCTGCGTAAAACTTTGCGCTCTTTGCGGTTATCTTTTAAACCGCAAAGGCCGCGAAGATGGTGCAGATTACCCGTTTGATACCTGGTAACTAAACTCCTCCCCTTCGGCCCCGAGTGTAACCTTTGAACCCGGGGCTATCTTCCCGCCCAGGATCATCTTTGAGAGTACATTCAGCACCTTTTGCTGCAGCACCCTTTTCAGCGGACGGGCGCCAAACAACGGATCGTAACCAAGGCGGGCAATCAGTTTCATGGCATCGCGGCTCACTTCGAGCGTGATATCCTGCCCGGCCAGCATGGCGCGTACCCTGCCTAACTGAAGCTCTGCAACCTGCTCTATTTCGCTGAGGGTGAGCGGGCTGAACATAATCACCTCATCAATACGGTTGAGGAATTCGGGACGAATGCTCCGTTTGAGCAGGTTGAACACCTCTTCACGGGTTTTCTCAATGACAGCTTCACGGTTTGTATCATTAATCCCTTCGAAGTTCTCCTGTATGATGTTGCTGCCCAGGTTGCTGGTCATGATAATAATGGTGTTCTTGAAGTTGGCGATACGCCCCTTGTTATCGGTAAGCCTGCCGTCGTCGAGCACCTGCAGCAGTATGTTAAATACATCCGGATGGGCTTTTTCTATCTCGTCGAAGAGCACAACACTGTATGGCTTGCGCCTGACTTTTTCGGTAAGCTGCCCGCCTTCATCGTAACCCACATATCCCGGAGGCGCTCCCACCAGCCGCGAAACGGTATGCCTCTCCTGGTACTCGCTCATATCGATACGTACCATGGCGTTTTCGTCGTTGAACAGGAATTCGGCCAGCGCTTTTGCCAGTTCGGTTTTTCCCACCCCTGTGGTTCCCAGGAAGATGAACGACCCAACAGGCCGGCGTGAATCCTGCAATCCTGCCCTGCTCCGGCGGATGGCATCACTGATGGCCTGTATCGCCTCATCCTGTCCGATCACACGCCTGTGCAGTTCTTCCTCCAGGTGCAGCAGTTTCTCACGTTCGCTCTGCATCATGCGGCTGACAGGGATGCCCGTCCAGCGTGAAACGATTTCGGCAATCTCTTCCGAGCCGACTTCCTCCTTGATAAGCGCCGATGCAGCCTGCATATCTGCCAGTTTCTTCTTCAGATTATCCAGCCTGGTTTCGGCTTCCTTCACCTTGCCATACCTCAACTCGGCTACAAGCCCGTAGTTTCCTTCACGTTCGGCGCGACCAGCCTGCAGTTTGAACTGTTCGATGTCGTTCTTCTGCTTCTGTATCGACTCAACCACCTCTTTTTCAGCCTGCCAGCGGGCACGTACCTGTTTGCGCTGTTCGTCAAGTTCGGCAATCTCGGTATTCAGCTGTTTAAGTTTTACCTCATCTTTTTCGCGTTTGATGGCTTCGCGCTCAATTTCCAGCTGCCTGTACCGGCGTTCGAGTTCATCGAGTTCTTCCGGCACCGAATTGATCTCAAGCCGCAGTTTGGCGGCAGCCTCATCTATCAGGTCAATGGCCTTGTCGGGAAGGAAGCGGTCGGTGATATATCGCTGCGATAGTTCTACAGCCGCAATGATGGCTTCGTCCTTGATGCGGACATGGTGATGGGTTTCATAACGTTCCTTCAGTCCGCGCAGGATTGAAATAGCGTCGTTGGCATCGGGTTCGTCCACCATCACAATCTGGAAACGCCGTTCGAGGGCTTTGTCGTTCTCAAAGTATTTCTGGTATTCCTTGAGTGTGGTAGCTCCTATGGCGCGCAGTTCTCCTCTCGACAGTGCAGGTTTAAGAATGTTTGCTGCATCCATGGCACCTTCGCCGGCACCGGCTCCCACAAGCGTGTGTATCTCATCAATGAAAAGCACCACTTCGCCGTCGGAAGCAATCACCTCTTTCACCACACTTTTAAGCCTTTCTTCAAACTCACCCTTGTATTTGGCCCCGGCGATCAATGCGCCCATGTCGAGTGAAAAGAGTTGCTTGCTCCTGAGGTTCTCAGGCACATCGCCGTTGATGATCCGGTGAGCCAGGCCTTCGGCAATGGCGGTTTTCCCTACCCCCGGTTCACCGATGAGTATGGGATTGTTCTTGGTTCGCCTCGAAAGTATCTGTAGTACACGCCTTATCTCTTCATCACGGCCGATCACGGGGTCAAGCTTGCCGGCGCGGGCAAGCTGGTTGAGGTTGCGGGCATACTTGTTCAGTGAGTTATAAGTATCTTCAGCCGTGGCACTTCTCACGCTGCTGTCCTTACGCAACTCTGCGATGGCGGCTTTCAGGCCCTTCTCTGTCAGTCCGGCATTCTTCAGCAGCGATGCTGCCGTGTCACCCGACTGCAGCAAGGCCAGCAGCAGGATTTCAACCGACACGAATTCGTCGTTGTAATCTTTCAGCAGCGACTGTGCCTTCTGAAAAACCTTAGAGATGCCTTGCGACAGGTATAATTCACCACCTGTAACTTTGGGCAGCGACTGCAGGGCAAGCCCGGCTTCGCGCTCCAGCGTTGTAATGTTCACACCTGCTTTGCCCAGCAGAAACGGCGTTACGCTGTCGTCGCTCTCAAGGATGGATTTGAGCAGGTGTATGTTTTCGATGGACTGATGCTGCATTTGCTGCGCTATTTCCTGCGCATGCTGCACCATTTCCTGCGATTTTATAGTGAATTGATTAAAGTTCATGTTGTTCTCCTTTCTGGTGCCGCTGCAT
>DAONEL010000035.1:0-22400 GCA_035403045.1 Bacteroidales bacterium | reverse complement strand
CAAAGCCGGTATCGACATGCTTACCCGCACAGTGGCACTGGAGCAGGAAACAGCCGGAAACCCGGTCAAATTATTTGCCCTGAAGCCGGGTATTGTTGAATCCGCCATGCAGGAACGAATCAGGAGTACCAAAACCCGGCAGTTTCACGAAAAGGAGAAATTCGTAAAATTGCATACCGACGGCATGTTGTCGACACCTGAATCAGTTGCTGAAATAATTGCCTCAGCACTGTTTTTGCCAGGTATTCCCCAGGGCGGGATTCTCACCATCAACCACCTGAAAGATATCCTTAATAAATCTATGGTTTAGAAAAGTTAGCTCATGCTGCAGGCCATCAAACAACTCGATATTTCGCTGTTTCTTTACCTGAACGGATTACATGCGCCATTTTTCGATCATGTGATGTGGCTGGCAAGCGACAGGTTTTTTTGGATTCCTTTATATTTATGGTTTCTATGGCTGCTATACCGGAAATACCCCAAACACTTCTGGCTGGTTATCATTACAATTGTATTGATGATACTTGCCGGGGACCAGTTATCGAGATCGTTTAAGGACTTATTCGGCAGATACCGTCCAACCCATGAGCCTGCTATCCAGCACCTTGTTCATACGGTGAACGGTTATATGGGTGGCTCCTACAGCTTTTTTTCAGGTCATGCCACCAACTCGTTTGCCGTTGCACTTTTTATTATCATCATGCTTCCGGGTTCCCGAAAATTCATTGTTCCGGTAGCGCTGACATACGCTGTTGTGGTTTCGTACAGCCGAATCTACCTTGGGGTGCATTACCCGATTGATGTAATCACCGGGGCGATCATCGGTTCGCTCACAGGCTGGGGTGCTTCCCGGTTATTCCACCTGGCTGAAAGGAAGTGGCTTCAGAAAGGCTGAGACACACATTCTATTTGTCCCTGTAGCCGAAAATTTTCCCTGAGAACCGTGACACCTTAACTTTATATGTGCAAACTTCGCGTAAAGCCGGCAGGTTGTATGTGAACTGCCGGTTAGCGTAATTCGACATGATAATGTTTAAAATCTCTGTTTTCTCCTCTAGGTCATCGACAAACTCCACCTTTCCAAAAGCCTGTACACTGCGGTAATGCATACTGTAACTGCATGCCACCTCCTCGCTCTGGTGGTGCAGCATATGATCGGTGCTAAAGACGATGCATACGTTCGGATTCTCTTTCAGTATATCAATCTTCATCCCCTTACCGGATGAATGGAGATAAATAACACCGTCCCTGTAACCAAAATTGAAAGGAACCACATAAGGCATTCCTCCTTTATCGGCCATACCAACATAACAAACCTGGCATTTGGAGATTATGGCATCAATTTCAGACTGGCTGGTCAATAACCTGGCGCGCATATATTTATCAGTTTTTTTTGTTTTACTCTTATCTATCACTCTTTTGTTTCCCGGCTATTGCCTCGAGCAGCCAGGTGGCCAGTGTGACTATAATGCTGAAAAGCAGGGCTGTAAAGAAACCATCAACAGCAAAGCCGGGCATCAGCCTGTCGGCAATTAGTATTATCAATGCATTGATTACCAGCAGGAAAAGCCCGAAAGTAAGTATGGTAAACGGAATGGTAAGCACAATTAATATTGGCCGAAGAAATGCATTGAGTAAACCAAGCACAACAGCCAGTATTACCGCCGACGGAAATCCATTCAGGTGAACGCCATCAAGCACGTATGCCGCAAAAAACACAGCCAGCGACGATACCAGGAGTTTCAGAATCAGTTTCATAACGGGGGATTAGAAGGCAAAATTAACCGAAAACAGGAAATCAACAAAAAAGCTATCATTCTGAGGCATGTAGCCAATCCGTATGCCTGTATCAAACGGGAAAATAAAACGAAGCAGGTGCATATCCGTTGTCAGTTCGGCACCATAGGATTCAAACCTGTCATACACCCCGGCATCGCCTGCAAAAGTGAGATCATAAAACAGTGCCGCCTTGACCCGTTGAAAGTATGCAAACCGGCCTGCCGGATAGTCAGGGTAAAGGAAAGGGAATTTATAGGTTAAACCTGCACTGTACATCCGGTTATAAATCATTGCACTATACCCTCTGGGCAAATTAACAATGTTAGAATAAGTATAATCACCTTTTATCCTGCGCTGTAGTCCTGCATACAACCTTAACCCGTGATGCTGCATAATACCCGGGAAGAAAAGATTTGTTTCGGCGGACTGAATATTGCCCAGACGGTTGCTGCCGAAAGGTGAATGGCGAAGGTTAAGGTCCAGTGTCTGACCCCAGCGGGGATAGATATCCTTCGATGATTGTTTCATCAGGTTATAGGCATACAGCCTGTAATCCAGTGTATTGACCGTCCCGGTCAATTTGCTGGTATCGGAGGAAGTATTGTCCGAAATGTTGCTCCAGGTTGTATTGATTGATGGTTGTAAGCCACAATAATAAGTCCCGTGGAGGAAATGGAGCGGAACTTTTATACCGCCGGTCAGGGTTGTTTCACGCCATGTATATTTTACCGTCTTGCCTTCGGTGTTGGTCTCAGTTGACGATCGTTTTCCGCTGGTCACTCCGGCATTTAAAACAGGGTACCACCCGGCATATTCAAAATTCAGTTTAAACCGGCCTGTCTTCTCGAAGGCATCCCAGTCATATCCGGCCAGTGTGGTTGCTGTACTCAGCTCATTTTGCGATACAATGGAAATACCCGGCTTAATATATGAAGAATTAAAATCGAAGAATGCCGGCGCCCAGCTATGGAACCTGAAAAGATGAGCTGCCTTGCTGTATGGCTGAGAATTGTAGTTGGTATTTCCATATGCAATGGAATCAACAATGCCGGTTTCCTGCGATAGCAGCCATTTAAAAAGTGAAGATGAGTTATCCACTAAACTGTCGGCCGGAATCCAGGTGGCAGCATCAAAAACCGCCTCAACAGGCCTGTATCCTTGAGAGGTGTAATCAGAGTATACAATTTTGCCCAGCCCGGCATTATACGACGGATTGCATGCCCCGAATGCCGATGAGGTCACCATGTATAGATTCCTTGTAGAGGTATCGGCTGCGTAAATATTCTCAATTCCAGAAAAAGAGCCGGTAAATAACACATAATGACCGGCGAATACCGGGTTAGAGATTTCGGTAAATGTCGGGCCGGCAATAGTTATTGCATTGGTATTTGCCACATTGAGCAATCGCAGGCTTTTCCCCCTGTTATTCAATACTGTAACGACCAGTTGTTTGCCGTCGGGCGACCAGGTAGGAGTCATATACAGTTCATCAGGCGATGAACACAACACTTTCATTATATCTCCTGTCGCTCTGTCGAGAAGCACCACCGAACTGGTATTGATCCTTGTTATTCTCACCGCAGCAATCACAGAGGCATCGGGAGAAATGGCGGGAGCAAACAACCTTGATCTGCTTGTGATCCGGCTCGTTTTCGCGCTGTTAAAATCATACAGTTTGATAACCGAATAGCTTCGTTGCTCCCACCTGGGATCAATCTCCCTTTCTGACCAGGCCATTAATCCTTCTGACACTGAAATATTATCGGCTGTAAACGATCCGGGTTTATTTAGACTGTTGCCTGTACTGCCTGAACTAAACGAAAAAACATCAGCAGAAAAGAAGCCTGGCGTTACCAGTATTTTTTCATTCCCTTTCCTGTCGAACAGCACAAATCTGCTAATATCGTCGAGTGATGTTTTCTCGGCAACAAACAGACTGTCAGACACATACTGAGGGTATTTAAACTGTGCAAATGATTTAACCGCTTTAACCGGTACCGGGGCCTTTGGGGATAACTTCAACTTTGACTGCTGAACTTTCCAGATACTGTCGAGATCGGTGATTGTTCTTTCATATATTCCAACCTTGTCTAGACCGGTCAGCGACTGTAATGCCCTGTCAAAAGGCCTGAGTGTGTATGGTTTGCATGCAACATTTGACATTACCATTTCCCAGGCATGGGCTCCGTATAATCGACGCGTATTGGCCACTATCTGGTAACCGATTTCATATTCATTGGGTACATAATCCTTGTATGATCCGAAAACAGCTTTGTCGTATGAATAGCTTCCCCTGCTGAGTATCTGGGTACGCAGGCCCTGTTCAAATGAGGGTACTCTTCCCCTGCCTGAATTGCTAAGCAAGGTTTCGGTACAAACTGCATCACCTTCAAGAAACCAGTCAGGTACGAAAAGGCCAAACGATATTGCGTGCGCCTGCTCCCCCAAAATATATGACAACCCTTTGGTGAAGCCCTGGTTCATCATGCCAATTTGTATTGCATGGCGGTATTCATGAACAGCCAGTTGCTGCAACCAATCCTGGGCATAACTGTTTTGCGGAGGGCAGGTAAACATTTCAATTCGCCGGGGAGCCCATGCCGTGAGTGCATTGGGATCAACATTGGATGTATGCAGAAGGATCGGCATCATTTTGGGCGGCTTGCCCATTGTATGTTTCTCCAGCGGATAGGTGAATTCGAGTACATTAGCCAGTTGCTGAGCCTTCCTCTCAAATTCACCGGGATATATCAGTTTGAAATGCTCAGTGTTGATTTGTCTCCATGAAACCGAAGCCGGGTCCTGGCCCAGGTTGTAATACTGTGCCTGCATTTTTACCGGCAAAAACATCAATGGCAGTAGCAGCCATTGAAGATATACATCGAATTTAAAAAGACAATTTAGCATAGCTGATTATCTATCTGACAAAAATAACCAAAATCAGTCGGGTATAGAACATAAAAACCCCATCTGGACGATGGGGTTAACCTGCAATGAAAAAAATCGAATATAAAAAATGCTTACCTTAAACCAGATTGTGCTGGTAAAACAATGTATTAAACTCTTCGAGACTGAAGGGCTTTCTGGCGTATCCATCAACACCTGCTTCGATGCATTCTGCCTTGTTGGCATTTGTGGTTATGGCGATGATGGTAGTATGTTCCTGATAATCTTTTTCTTTTTCGAGTCGGCGTATTTCCTTAACTGCTTGCAAGCCATCCATTTCCGGCATCTGGACGTCCATAAGTATCAGGTCATACTGCTTATTGTTGAATTTCTGAAGAGCCTCATTACCATTTCGGGCAATATCAACCTCATGCCCATTACGCTGCAGATAGTATGAAGTGATTTTCTCAATCATCTCATCATCCTCGGCTAACAAAATTTTTAATCTCTTCATAATCTCTAGAATTGCCGGTTCTGTTAGTTTCATAATCTTGTTATTCTATCTGCAGAAAAGTTTAGTGGTTTCTACCTTCCCATCAGTGGTTATTCGAACGATATAAACCGTACCGGAAGAAACCGGGAACCTGAGTGTCTGTAATGAAACACCTTCTAATGAGCAGACACGTTTCCCGTCAATCGAAAACACATCTACATTTCCTGAGCGGTTTTCGGAATCCATTATTATAATTGACGATTCACCAGATAATACCCTGATTGTGTTTATTTCAGAATCGGGAATACCGCCGGGTGAGCTAAAATGCAACCTGAAGAAATGAGTGGTGTTATCAGATTCTGATTCAAAAGAATACACCGAATCCGAACGGAGATCAATAAAAACTCCGGTATTCATATCCTCAAGATACACCGGATACCTGTATTGGAATTCAGGCGCTCCTTTTACCCGCAGTACTGTTGTGCCGGCGTAAGGTGTTGTCACCTGCAATGGAACTACAAGGCCTGATGAAATATCACTGAGGGTATTAAGGGCAAGTTTACTGCCATCTTCTATCGGGAAGAATATTTCAGGAGCAGTTTCAGTTCCCTCAATTTTGTAAGCATCATAAGCTATATCAAAATTATTGGAGGCGTCAGGGTTAAACCGGATTACTGCTTCATCTGAATAATTATTACCTTCAACCCTGAAACCAATGGCAGAAGTGGGAAGTTGTGCAACCAGCTCATTCCCGGTTGAATGCGTACGCATCTGGTTTGTTACACTGATATTTGAAGACCGGTCTGCTTTAATAAAGAAGCCCTGCATAGGTTTGATTACCGGGCTGCCCGAATTAATACTGATAGGCTCATCACTGGGGCAGAAGATGGAATAATTCCCCGATTCGGATTCTTTATAATAAATGGTATTAACTCCCTGGGGATATTGGCCGGCATCATTTCCGCTTCCCAGCATATTCCAGTTTAAAGAGCTGGGATAAGGATTACCAAGAAGGTTCCAGCCGTTACCGGTTGCTGTAATGTCTATCCGTTGCTCTCCTGATGTGGGAGTACCTGAAAACACCCTGATGTCGTCATACAGAGAAAGTACTTCGTAACCTTTCATCGGGTTCATCGGTACAGTTGTTGGTACAATATATTCACCCCAGCCTGAGTTTTGTTCATTATAATTACGGAGATACATATTCAGAAAAACTCCTGACTCAGCTCCATTTACGGGGGAAGCGACTAGCATGTTGACATTGGCCTGCAAGGATACCTCTTCTGAAATCTCTCCCATGATGGGGCCATTGGTAATGAGTGATCCGCAAACTCCTTGCTGATTGCGGGCAACGAAATTACCCTCTTCGTCCACCTGGAATGAACCATTGACAGTAACTTTACCGGTTGACGCCAGTATAAAAGAACTATGGCTGAGCAGGCTGAAATTCAAAACAGCGAGGCTGCCCAAACATTGGGCTTCAGCATTGTTACTTAATATCAATGATGAAGAGGCTGATTCGAGTGAGCCGCTTGTTTCAATAACCAACCGGCCGGACGAAAGCTCGAAATCATGGGTTAATAAAATCTGGTGAGCAATGAGAATTGTATCGTCGGCCTGCGGAGTAACCCGATTCGTTTCGCCCGTTTGCAGAATGATCCAGGATGAAACATTGTCCCAGTTAAGATTATTGCCCGCTGACCGGATTGCCATGCCGTTTCTGCTGTAGCCTGAAATTCCGGAAAATACCAGGGCAACAATTATTAACGACACAACAAACCTGTTATTCATTTTATTTTCAATTATTTTTTTTCAAATTAGAAACAGTGTGTTCAGATAATTTGAGAGGATATTTGGGCACTTAATCATAGCGGGTTGAAATACAAGCACTTAATAAGACTGCAGGGATTTTTTACGCTTCTTCAACTATTTATCTGAATGTTAATGCAGTTTTAACAAAAGATATGCCCAAATTTATACGCGCTTATATTTCAAATAATTATACAGCCAATTTTGAAAGCCTGACAATCGGGATGTCCTAATTTGGTATTACATAAGCCATTTTCGTCAAATTATTTTCAAGCAAAAAAATTGGAAGTAACTGACAATTGAGATTTATATAAAAAACAGGGCTGTTTCTCCCTGGAATTTAATTTCCTGATGCCTTCGCTACAGCATCCCAAACAGGGTCGGGCGGAGGTGGGGCAATGACACTGATCGGGTTCTTTGAAACCGGGTGAATAAATTCAATCTTACGGGCATGCAGGTGAATTGAACCATTGATATTCGACCTGGGCGCACCATATTTCAGGTCGCCTTTAATAGGACAGTTTATTGCAGCAAGCTGGGCTCGTATCTGGTGATGCCTGCCTGTTTTGAGGTTTATTTCAAGAAGGTAATAACGCTCACTTCGGGCTATCAGTTTGTAGTGGAGTTCGGCCAACTGGGAGTTATGGGTGTTTTCACGAACCACGTATGACTTATTTTGCCCTTCGTTTCTAACCAGGTAGTTTATCAGGGTCTGTTCCTGCGCAGGTGGCTCATTCCCTGTTACAGCCCAATAAGTTTTTTGGATTTCATGGTTTTTGAGCATAAGATTTAAGCGGCTTAGGGCTTTGCTTGTACGCGCAAAAATTACAGCGCCGCTCACTGGCCGGTCAAGGCGGTGAACCACTCCGAGGAATACATCTCCGGGCTTGTTGAATTTCTTTTTGATATATAACTTTATCAGATCGGCGAGGGTAATATCGCCGGTTTTGTCGCCCTGCACTATTTGCGAAGGCAATTTATTAATGATAATCAGGTGGTTATCCTCGTATAGTACTGATTGGCTGATACTATCAGGCGAAGTGCCGGATTCAGTATTGTTCACGTTCATTTGGGAAGTCAAGTGATTTCACGTCAGTGATGTAAGTTTTCACCGAATTGATGATCTCTTCGCTAAGGTTGTTATAGCGCCTCAGGAAACGCGGTGAAAATTCAGTTGTAATCCCCAGCATGTCATGCAGCACCAGCACCTGCCCGTCGACACCGGGGCCGGCGCCGATTCCAATTATTGGAATACGTGCATTGGCAGCCACCTCGGCGCCAAGTTTTGCAGGAATCTTTTCAAGCACAATGGCGAAACAGCCGGCTTCCTCAAGTTTCCTGGCATCAGAAACCAATTTACGGGCTTCTGCTTCCTCAGTTGCTCTCACCACGTATGTCCCGAACTTATGAATCGACTGGGGCGTGAGTCCCAGGTGGCCCATCACGGGAATGCCGGCTGAAAGTATTCTTTCAACCGATTCAATAATTTCCACGCCTCCTTCCATTTTCACTGCATCAGCCCCGGCTTCTTTCATAATACGGATTGCCGATTGAAGCGCCTCGCGCGAATCGCCCTGGTATGTACCGAAAGGCAGATCGACCACCACAAGAGCCCGCTGAACTCCTCTTAACACCGAACTTGCATGATAGATCATGTGATCAAGCGTTATCGGAAGCGTGCTGGTATGGCCTGCCATTACATTGGATGCCGAATCACCGACAAGTATTACATCAATACCGGCCCTGTCGAGCAACCTGCCCATCGAAAAATCATAGGCCGTTAGCATGGCTATTTTTTCACCATTCAGCTTCATTTCCTGAAGCACGTGGGTTGTAACTTTTGAAACCTTGCTGAAGTTTATCATGATCCTGTCATTTTGAAAGAACTGATGAGATACAAAGCATTGTATTTGTGTCAGTTATCATTTAACCTTACCGTTTTGACGTTACAAAGCTACAAAGAAAAACACCCTGAAAGGCTAAAGATAATTCCGTTGTATAAAAGGCATTCCCAAAATATATATACTTTTGCCATGCTTAAATTCTTTATGATGCCTCGCATGCTTCCAGGGAAAAAAATTTTGTTTCAGTTAATGGTGCTCCCGTTAATACTTGCTTTTAACTCATGTACTACTGACTTTGATGTCACAGCCGAATATAAGGATATAACCATAGTGTATGGCATTCTCAGTCAGAATGACTCAGTGCATTATATCAGGATCAATAAGGCTTTCCTGGGAGAAGGCAATGCCCTGGAATACGCTCAGAACCCTGATTCAGCAAGCTATGGAGCCAATATTGATGTTACCCTGGAGGAAGTGGCCGAAAACGGTACCAGTAAATTAATGACGCTCGATACGATTACCCTCAGCAACAAGGACTCCGGAACTTTCTCTTATCCCGGACACCTGGTTTATACGCTAAAAGAAAGTTTAAACCCGAAGTCAGCGTACAACCTGAAAATCAGGAACAGGAAGAACGGTAATGAAGTGACTTCCTCCACCAAACTGGTGCAGAACTTTTCCGTGACAAAGCCAACTTCAGGTACAAAATCGCTGAATTTTAAAAAGGCAACAACCACCTCACAAAAGTTTGAATGGATATCGGCTGTAAACGGTCGCCTTTACCAGCCGGTAATTGTTTTCCATTTTAAAGAAACCTCGGCGCCGGGTGATACAATTATCCGTTCGGTTGAATGGCCTCTTTCAGGCAGAAGGTCAACTTCGCTGGATGGCGGAGACAATATGCAGGTTGATTACCTGAATGCAGATTTTTATAAAATCTGCAATTCGAAAATTCCATATTCTGATGTATCGAAAGAAGGAGCTGTGCTCGGGCGCAAAGCCGATCATCTCGAACTTATTTTTACCGTGGCAGGCGACGACCTCAGCACTTACCTTGATGTGAGTGAACCTTCGACCGGTGTGCTGATGGAGAAACCTGAGTATTCGAATATCACAAACGGACTGGGCGTTTTTTCGGCACGCTACCGGAAAACACTGTTGTACCAGCTCAGCACCGATACCCAATTGGATCTCTGGAACTCAACAGAGCTCAAATTTGTGAAACCGCTGGGTTAATCACCTGCCTTTCTGCGATTTATCTGTTTGCCCTGACATCTGCACTGGGTAAATATTACCTGTGTGTTTGATCAGGCTGTTATTACTTCCTCTTGATGAACGCCATTTTAAGCGGCAACGGCCCACTCCCATCATTTGGCTGAATGTATATGGCAAGGCTCTCTGTCATTCTGCCTTTTTGTCACCAGAAATATGACATTTCTAAAATCGTGAAAGTCTGACAACAAGAAACCAAATCTCGATGATTTGAATCTAAGAAACTGATTTATAAATATTTAAACAGCTATTTCCAGTGACGCTGATTCGGAGCCCTTTACAATTCATTTTAATTTGTAGAAAACTGCATGCTGAATGGCACAATGATTGACAACCCTTTGTGACTCAACAGAAATTCAGATTAAAAATAAAATACAATATCAACCATGGGAAAAATCATTGGAATAGACCTTGGAACTACCAACTCCTGCGTTGCAGTGATGGAAGGCAACGAACCCGTCGTGATCCCAAACAGCGAAGGCCGTCGTACCACCCCATCCATTGTGGCATTTACCGAAAATGGCGAACGTAAAGTGGGTGATCCTGCTAAAAGGCAGGCAATCACCAATCCACACAAAACTGTTTATTCAATCAAACGGTTCATGGGCGAAACATACGACAGGGTTACGAAAGAAATTCAACGCGTACCTTACTCAGTTTCACGTGGTGACAACAACACTCCCCGTGTGAAAATTGACGACCGGATGTACTCTCCGCAGGAAATCTCAGCCATCGTGCTGCAGAAAATGAAGAAGACCGCTGAAGATTATCTAGGTCAAACAGTTACCGAGGCTGTCATTACAGTGCCTGCTTACTTCAGCGACTCGCAGCGCCAGGCTACAAAAGAAGCCGGTGAAATTGCCGGACTCACCGTCAAACGTATCATCAACGAACCTACCGCAGCAGCACTGGCATATGGCCTTGACAAAAAGCATAAAGACCTCAAGGTGGCTGTTTTTGACCTCGGTGGCGGAACCTTCGATATCTCAATCCTTGAACTTGGCGACGGCGTTTTTGAAGTAAAATCCACCAATGGCGACACTCACCTTGGCGGTGACGATTTCGACCAGCGAATCATTGACTGGCTTGCCGAAGAGTTCAAGAAAGACGAAGGCATTGACCTGCACAAAGATGCCATGGCAATGCAGCGCCTGAAAGAAGCTGCTGAAAAAGCAAAAATTGAGCTGTCGAGCTCTACCCAAACCGAAATCAACCTCCCTTACATCATGCCGGTTGACGGAATTCCCAAACACCTTGTCCGCACACTTACCCGTGCAAAATTCGAACAACTGATAGATGACCTGGTGCGTTCAACCATTGAACCATGCCGCAAAGCCCTTTCCGATTCAGGATTTTCTGCTTCTCAGATTGACGAAGTAATACTGGTGGGAGGCTCCACACGTGTACCGGTTATTCAGAAAACTGTTGAAGATTTCTTCGGAAAAGCCCCTTCGAAAGGCGTTAACCCTGACGAAGTTGTAGCAGTTGGTGCTGCCATACAGGGCGGTGTTCTCACAGGAGAAGTAAAAGATGTGTTGTTGCTCGACGTAACTCCGCTGTCGCTGGGTATTGAAACCCTGGGCGGTGTGATGACCAAGCTCATCGAGTCGAACACGACCATACCTACCCGCAAATCGGAAGTTTTCTCCACGGCCAGCGACAGCCAGCCTTCGGTTGAAATCCATGTACTGCAGGGCGAAAGGCCTATGGCATCGGGCAATAAGAGTATCGGGCGTTTCCACCTCGACGGCATCCCTCCTGCACCACGCGGAATACCACAGATCGAAGTTACTTTCGACATCGATGCCAACGGTATTCTTCATGTTTCAGCCAAGGACAAAGGCACTGGCAAAATGCAGCAGATAAGGATCGAAGCTTCATCAGGCCTTAGTGAATCGGAAATCAGGCGCATGAAAGAAGAGGCTGAAGCCAATGCCGAATCCGACCGCAAGATGAAGGAAGAAGTTGAAAAGGTCAACAGCGCTGACGCCCTTATATTCCAGACTGAAAAACAGCTTAAAGAATTTGGCGATAAACTTCCTGCTGATAAAAAAGCTCCTATTGAATCGGCCCTTGCCGAACTGAAAGAAGCACACAAAAACCGCAACCTACCTGCAATTGAGAGTGCGATGAATACACTCAATACAGCATGGCAGGCTGCCAGCGAAGAGCTTTACAAAGCGTCGCAGGGTGCACCCCAGGATCAGACCGCTGATAACCAGCAACAACAGCAACCCGGCGGTTCACAACCCGACCAGGAAGTGACCGACGTGGACTTTGAAGAAGTGAAATAAGCACGCAAAATTCTTCTGTTTAAAGAAAAGAGGTTGGCCATATCTTGTCAGCCTCTTTTTCTTTAAAAACCTGCTGACCTTGTCATTTGTTAATAAAAATATAACCGGCATACTAACCCAGACCGGAAATATTTTTTAATATTTGTAAAGTGGAAAGAAACCAAAAATTAACGTACCATACAAATTCAACATCATGAAGAAAAATCTACTCTTTTACCTGTTAATGAGCACTTTGTTCGTTGCCGGATTTTCCTTAAAGGGCAATGCGCAATTGCTGTTCGAAGAAAACTTTGCTTATCCCGTTGGTGATTTACTCACAGCACATGGCTGGGCCAATCATAGTGGAACATCCAATTTTATAGCTGTAACGGCTGCTTCAATCTCTTATTCCAATTATCAGTCTTCCGGGATAGGAGAAGAAGTAACATTAACGTCAAGTGGTGAAGATGTCAACAAGCAGTTTACGGCTCAAACCAGCGGCTCGGTCTATGCTGGTCTTCTGGTAAACGTCACATCAGTAGCTACCACCGGGGATTATTTCTTCCACCTTGGAGCAACGGCAATGGGAACTAATTTTAAAGGCAGGCTTTTTGTCAAAAAAGATGCAAGCAATAATCTGGCATTCGGGATTGCACATTCAACAACTGCTGCAAACTATTCGGCATTTAATTATGCACTGAATACAACCTATTTGATTGTTGTAAAATATACAATTAATTCAGGAACCGCCAATGATGTGGTTTCCATCTACGTCAACCCTGTAATTGGTGATCCTGAGCCCGCTTCGCCATTGGTTACAAATACAGATACTCCAAACGATCCTGCAGATATTGGAACGGTGGCTTTGCGACAGGGAACTGCCGGAAATTTAGTAGGGCTTAAGCTCGACGGCATTCGTATCGGCACTACCTGGAGCTCAGTAGTAGGCCTGGCAGCCCCGGTTAGCTTAACCGTGACATCACCAACTGCAGGCGAAGAATGGGAACAGGGATCAACCCATAATATTACCTGGAACGCTTCAGGGACCAATGCAAATGTTAAAATTGAATACACCGACAATGCCTCAGCCGGAACACCAACCTGGATAACACTGGTGGCTTCGGTGCCTGCTGCCAATGAATCATGGACATGGAACATACCGGCTGGTCAGCCTTTAAGCACCGACAGCAAGATACGTATTACAGATGTTCCTCAAACCGTTTCAGCAACCAGCGGTATCTTTAGCATCATTTCTCCTCCTGCACCGGTCGCCACACTGGCCGAACTGCGCGCCGGCACTCCGGGAGTGAAATATCGTTACACCGGCAATGGTATTCTTACATTCCAGCAAACATTCCGTCACCAGAAATTCATCCAGGATGCCACTGCGGCAATTCTGATTGATGATAATGGCGGTGAAATAACCACTACTTATGCCCTGGGCGATGCCATAACAAATATCATCGGAACAGTTGCAGTATTTAACGGCATGACGCAGTTCACACCGCTGTTTGATCCCGGCGCTCCTGCCTCTTCAGGAAATACCATCACCCCTGAAGTTGTATCCCTGGCTACCCTAAATGCAAACTGGGAAAACTACGAGTCTGAACTCATCAAAATCCCCAATATAACATTTACCGGCGCCACCGGCAACTTCGCAAACGGAACGATTTACCCGGTTACTGATATCAATAGTACAGCCGCCAATTTCAGGACAACTTTCTATGATGTCGATTATATCGGAACACCGGTTCCTTCGGCCCGTGAAGATATTGTTGTTATTCCCAACTCGAGGGTTGACGGTGATTTTATCACAGCCCGCAGTCTCGCTGATTTTATTTACAACTCCAGCGACAACATCATGATTACCGAAATCATGTACAACCCGCCTGATGCAGGTAACGACACCATTGAATTTATCGAAGTCTTTAACAAAGGCGTTTCAAATGTAAATCTGAATGGCTGGTATTTCTCCAAAGGAATTACTTATATATTTCCTGACACGACTCTTGGCGCCGGAAACTATTTTGTGGTTGCCAGGGACGCTATTTCGTTTAACAACACCTTTGGTTTCTCACCTGCCCAATGGACCGACGGCGTGCTTAACAACTTCGGCAGCGAAATTGAATTAAAAGATGCCCTCGGCAATGTTAAAGACTATGTTCACTACCTGCCTGCGCTTCCATGGGATACGCTGGCAGACGGACATGGCCCGAGCCTAGAAATCTGTGACCCGAATGCTGACAATTCACTTCCCGAATCATGGTCAGCTTCAAGAGTATTTGCCGGCACCAATGGAATCGGCGAGAGTATTTTTGCTACTCCCAATGCCAGATGCGGGACAGGAGCTAACCTGGTGATCACTGAGATCATGTACAATTCGCCTGAATCAGGTACCGACACACTGGAATTCATTGAAATCTATAACAACGGAGCCGATATCAACCTGCAGGGATTTACCTTTAGCGAAGGTGTATCGCTCACATTCCCATCATACGATCTTGCCGCTAACCATTACGTACTTGTTGCCGCCAGCTCCGCTGCCATGCAGAATACCTTTGGTGTTTCATCCATTCAGTGGACTTCAGGAGCCCTCAGCAACAGCGGCGAGAACATTACAATCGTTGACCCTTACGGATACATTATCGACCATGTTCCTTACGATGATCAAACCCCATGGGATTCGCTAGCCGATGGTTTCGGTCCTTCGCTCACACTGTGCGACCCCAACAGCGACAATTCACTGGCTGTAAACTGGAAAGCTTCTTCAGAATACGCTGCTACCAATGCTGCAGGCGACAGCATTTACGCCACACCTGGATCAGGCTGTGTTAATCCTCCGGCATTTGCTGATTTTGTTGCCGTTCCAACCAATGTATTCGTTGGTGATTTCGTTCAGTTTACCGATCTTTCTGCAAATAATCCTACCTCATGGCAGTGGAGTTTCCCCGGCGGTACTCCTGAATCATCTGCAGAACAAAACCCCTCAATTCAATACAACACTTTCGGGGTTTATCCTGTAACGCTTACTGCAACCAATACTTATGGCTCTGGCACAATGACGAAGACCGATTATATCCATGTTGACATTGATGGCATAAGCCTGGTAACCGGTGATAAAGTAACCATTTATCCTAATCCTGCTTCAGGTAAGGTTTCCGTGACCAATCCTACCGGCAGCGCAGTTAATGTAACCGTGATCTCGTTGCTTGGTACAAGGGTTGCAAACCTTGAATCGGCCAACGATGTCATCAACCTTGACCTGAGCCAGGTACCCGGTGGAATCTACCTGGTAAAGCTTACCTTGCAAGATGGCAGAATCATTGCCACCCGCAAACTCATTCTTAAATAGTCAGCAAGTATAACCTATGAGAAAAATAGCAACATTAATTGCAGCATTCCTTGCGGCAACAGGGCTAATGGCCCAGAATGCATGGATCAATGAAATCCATTACGACAATACCGGCACCGATGCTGATGAGTTCATCGAAGTGATCATTGAAAACGCCGGCACCTATGATCTGGCTGACTTTGCCATTGACCTGTATAATGGCAATGATGGCAAAACATACGGTCAGAAACTCCTGAGCGAATATACGGTCGGCGCTACATCGGGCAATTTCACCTTTTACTACCTGAATTACACCGTTGCCGGCTCAAGCATCCAGAACGGGGCACCCGACGGACTCTGCCTCAGCTACCAGGGCAATCCAATGACCGGTCAATTCCTCAGCTACGAAGGCACCCTTACGGCAGTGGATGGCCCGGCCAGCGGACTTACCTCTGTTGATATTGGCGTTTCAGAAGTGAATTCACCGGTAGGCCAATCATTGCAGCTCTCAGGAACAGGAAGCCAATACGGCGCATTTGTATGGCAGGCTCCGGCAACAGCCACTATGGGACAGCTCAACAACGGCCAGGTGCTTGGAACTTACACTCCTGACCCTGAGCCATCAAATTACCCGACACTTTTTACAGCTGAAGGCGTGGGACTATCAGCCCTGCTTACATGGACCGATGCCACCGGAACCCAGCTTCCTGCAGCTTATCTCGTGAAAGCCTCCACCAATTCAACCATCACCGCCCCGGTTGACGGAACACCTGAAGCCGACGATAACGATATGGGCGATGGTACCGGAGCCTGGAATGTAGCCTTTGGCGATCAGGCATTTACCTGGGATGGTTTGAATGCATCAAGCCACTACTATTTCAAAATCTTCCCCTACACCAACTATGGTTCTTACATCGATTACAAAACCGGCGGAACTGCTCCTTCAGCCGATGCAACCACCCAGGCAGTTGTTAAATTGTACAACTTCGATGACGGGCTCAGCCCCTGGACACAGTTCAGCGTCACCGGCGATCAAACATGGGTTCATGACACCATCCATGGCATTGACGGAAGCGGATGTGCCAAAATGAGCGGATACTCAGGAAGTAACCTTGCCAATGAAGACTGGCTGATCTCACCGGTGATTGATCTTACCCAGGCTCCTTCTCCAAAACTTCGCTTTTATTCAGGTGAGAATTACGGAAATGGAAGCAATCCGATGATGATACTGATTTCAACCGATTATAACAATGGTGACCCGACATCAAACGGCACCTGGACTGACATTAGCCAGGGCATAACGCTCTCAGCCGGTGCCTGGGCCTGGACACCTTCGGAGTACATTGACCTGTCGGATTATAATCAATCGAATGTTCACATTGCCTTTAAATACACCTCAACAGTTGATGATGCCCCCACCTGGGAAGTTGACGATGTGCTTATCTCTGCTAACTCCGGGGTTGGTATACATGAAGCAGCTCAAGCAGGGCCGGCTTTTGAACTATACCCGAATCCCTGCAGGAACTGGTTCTTCGTCAATATCAAGGAAAACGGCTCATACGAGGTATCACTCATTGATGCATCTGGCAGAAATATTGAGAACAAAAAAACCACTGATGGCGCCACCCGCATCGATGTCAAATCGCTGAACCCGGGAGTTTATTTCGTGAAAGTTCGCGATACCAGGACTCGCGCTGCATCAGCGTCACGCATCGTGATTCGTTAACCCCGATGGGAAATAATCAAAAAGCAGCCTCCGGGCTGCTTTTTTTATTTCGTCACAAAATAAAAGGCAGAGCCTATTTGTTAATTTTGAAAGATGAAAAACCTGGTCATGATAAAACGCATATTATACCTGTCAATTTTCCTGCTCATCACCCTATTTATACAGGCTCAAACGCAGCAGCCCATAAGGTTTGAGGTTTCCACACGTTCGGGCACCAGTCCCTTTAACCATGTTGCTTGCGGCCAGGAGGGTGTGTGCCTGTTTTATCCAACCATTGAAGAAACAGGAAAAGATTCGGTATCGTGGTCGTTCTACCTTCTCGACCGCAACCTGCAGCAGGTGTGGCAAAAAAGAATTCCGCTGCGCGAGGATGTAAGCTTTATCAAAAGCATCTATCGAAATGACTGCATTTACCTCCTGTTTCACGATACAAGGCGCAACGAAACAGGCAACATCTCGGTCATGTTCATCATTCCTTCAAAACAAATAATCACCGAGCACCGCAGCGACATTCCCTATAAAGCTGATGTGATAGATTTTGAAGTACTTAACGACCTCGTTTTTATCGGTTACAACGAAAATAAAGGAAAGCCGGGGCTGATCGCATTCTCACTCATCGACGGACAAAAGCGGAATTATGAGATAAGTTCAGAAGATGATGCCTTGTTGCTTGATGTGGCGGTCGATTCAATATATAAAGATGTTTATGCCACCTATAAAGTGCAGAAGACATCAACACGTAACAAGTTGTATGTCAACAAATACGACCTTTCATCGGCCCTACGGAACACAATTTCTTTCGAGAGCGAAATTGAAAAAAGGATTATTAACTCGGCCGAGTATGTGCCAATAACAGGTTCCCGGGGCCTCGTGACAGGTTGTTATGGATACTCAAACCGTGGAAGGCGTCCTTATGATTATTACAATGACTATTATAACTACTACTATTACAACAGTTTATACAACCGTCCTTATACTTATGATGCAAATAATGACAACACTCCTGTATCCGATGGCTATTTTACGGCCGCCGTTGGAGACAGTGTTAAACCTGCCCTCCGGTATTACAGTTTTGTTGATTTCGCCAATGCATTGAAAATCACCAGCGATATGGATGTGCTCAGGCTGCGCAAACGCAGTGAGAAAAGAGAAAAAAACAGCCTTACTGGCGAGGATAACACAGTAGATGAAGTTGGCAACTCTCTCAACTACCGCCTGCTGATGCACCCGGTGATTGTGTCGGATGGACAATTCCTGCTACTGGGCGAAACATATTACCCTGAGTACCATACCATGACACAAATGGTATATGATTATTACGGAAGGGCATTCCCTTCTACCTACTCGGTTTTCGATGGTTTCAGGTACAGCAATGCTTTCCTGGCAGCCTTCGACTCCAGCGGGGTAAAAGCCTGGGATAACGGCATGGAAATGCGCGATATCCTCACAACTTTCCTCA
This sequence comes from Bacteroidales bacterium, assembly GCA_035403045.1. Lineage (GTDB taxonomy): Bacteria > Bacteroidota > Bacteroidia > Bacteroidales > UBA4417 > UBA4417. Next base: position 3,528 of record DAONEL010000035.1, on the reverse strand, counting down.
ACCATAAGATGAACTATGTTTTCAATGGCCGGGAGATGACCCTGTTTTACAATGCCAACGGCAAATTAGCCGTGAAAACCATTAAGGGGCCCGAAACCCTTGATAATACCGAATATGTCAGCATTGCTTCAAAAAGGCAGACCGACCAGGTTTCATACGAGTACCTTGGAACCATGGAACACTGGTACGACAATTATTACCTGGCATCCGGTTACCAGACGATCAGGAACAATTACCTCACCGAAAACAAACGCAATGTATTCTATCTGAATAAGATGGCATTTGAATAGAAACAACATAAGCCAATTTCGCATCAGATTCTGACCGGATTTGCTAATACCTTAATTTGATTTTCACTCAATGCATCTCACAACTGACCGGTTGCTGCTTGATAGCTTCACAACAGAAGGACGCGACCGGTTTATGGCAATTTACATGAACGGGCAGGTGATGAAATATGTTACCGGCAGAGCCCTTGCACCCGAAGAAGCAGAAGAGAAATTCCGGAAAGTATTGGAATGCAATGCCTGCAACAACGGAACCGGCTATTACTCCGTTTTTACAAAACAAGGGAACAAGTACATCGGGCTGGTAAAACTTGTTCATCCTGACCTGCGTGATCCCGCCTGCCTGGAACTGGGATTTTGCCTTTTCCCTGAGTTCTGGGGAAAAGGTTTTGCCAGTGAGATCACAAGTGAGATGGTTGGTTATGCCGCTACGATTGCTTCAGTCAATCGGCTGATTGCGATTATTGATCCTGCCAACGAGGCTTCAGCAAAGGTTTTGATCAAAAGCGGGTTTGTTCTCACGGCAACTGGTGATTACGGCGGGCTTCCTTCAGGCACTTATACGATCACTCTTCATTGAGCCGCCAAATAAAAAGCCGGAATCAGTTTCATTCCGGCTTTCAGGTTTGTAAGGTTAGTGTCAGGTTATTTGATTTGGCCGATTTCAACCCTGCGGTTCAACGCCATTCCTTCAGGTGTTTCATTGGTTGCCACAGGGCGGGTTTCACCATAGAATGATTTTTCGATCCTGCTCTTCTTAATGCCTTTTTTCACAAGATAATTATAAACAAAGTTGGCTCTTCTTTCTGAAAGTGCCAGGTTGTAACCTTCCGATTCCCGTGAATCGGTATGGCCTGCAACGGATATGCTGATATCAGGATTGGCTTTCAGGAAGTCAGCCAGTTCATCAAGGTCAGCTTTGTATTTTTCAATAACGATGCTCTTGTCAGTGTCAAAGTAAACAACTTTTTCAAGTCCTTTCTTTACTTCAGGGCAACCATTATTAGCTGCTGAGCCGGCTACTTCGGGACACTGGTCTTTATTGTCAGGGATACCATCACCATCAGTATCGGGGCATCCCTTGAAAGCTGCGGTTCCGGGCTTATCAGGGCAACTGTCGTCAATATCGGGAATTCCGTCACCATCCTTGTCAGGGCAGCCTTTAAACTGGGCTTTGCCAGATTCTGCAGGGCAACGGTCATCCTTATCAGCAATGCCATCATTATCCTTGTCGGGACATCCGTTCAGTTCCTTCTTGCCTGCATCTCCCGGACAAGCATCATCCTTATCAGGAATACCATCATTATCAGTATCGGGGCAACCCTTAAATTCAACAAGGCCGGCAACATCAGGACAAGCATCATCTTTATCTATAATGCCGTCTCCATCCTTGTCGGGGCAGCCCTGGAATTTCAGCAATCCCGGAGTCTCGGGGCATAAGTCCTTTTTATCAATAATGCCGTCGCGGTCAGTATCTTTTTTGTAAAGCTTAAAAGTTAACCCTGCTGAAGCATAGCTGTAATGGTCTCTCGGATCTGTTGTTACCAGAAAATCAAGCTTATCATCGTTGAAGGTAAAGTGGTCGCCATACTCAATGTTAAGATCAACCATTTTGGCCAGCCTCAAGGCAACACCGGCACCAATCGGCACAACGAATTCGTTGGTACGGCCGTCCGTTTCGGTGAGTTTGGTACCGCTGAGATCGGTAACCAGTGAGTGATACGACGAGAATGCCGGCCCACCAAAAAGATAAAAGTTAATCAGCCGGTCAGGGTTGTATTTCCCGAAAAGCTCATTGATATTTATCGTAAGATCAAGCCCCAGGTCAATGTATTTTGAGTCAAGTTTTTGAAAATGAGTATCGGTGCGTTCTGATTTCAGACGGCCGGTAATAAACTGCCCGCGCAGCCCAAAAACCGGGCTGATCTGGTACCCTCCAAGAAATCCGGCACCCCAGCCTGGCTTTTTATTAAAAAAATCGTCTTTGTTGAGGTCTCCGAAATACTGCGACACCCCGCCATTGATGCCAAGGTATCCATAACCATTAAAGTTGTCGCTTTTCCCCTGTTTTTCCTGCGCCCTGCTTAATGCTGGCATCATAATGACTGCAAGCAGCATAAGGCTCATAACCAGAATTCCGGGAGTAAAATTTCTTTTCATAAAGGGGTAGGTTTATAGTAAAACGTTTGATTAAACTTTCCGAGGAATAAGCAAATATATTAAATAAGAGTGCGAATTGTATCTTCTGCAAATAATTTTTCTGATAAATGGCCTGTACTTACAAATGAACGCTAATCAACCATATCTTTTTGCTTTATAGAAACTCAGAAAATTGATCTTTGACGACTATTTATTCTGATTAACCACTCCGGCATTCAGCCTGTTGAATATTTCCCAAAGCACTATCCCTGCGGTTACCGAAACATTAAAAGAGTGTTTTGTACCGAACTGTGGAATTTCAATGCATCCGTCAGCAATTTCCATCACCGGTTCGCTCACACCGTTCACTTCGTTGCCGAAAACCAGGGCTATCTTTCCTCCTGCAGGTGGCTGGAATTCAGCAAGTGATATACTTCCTTCTGCCTGCTCCACAGCAATTACCTGGCATCCTGCTTCTTTCAGGTTTTTAACAGCCTGTGAAACATCCAGGGCATATTCCCATAGTACTGATTCTGTGGCGCCAAGTGCTGTTTTCTGAATCTCGCGGTTCGGGGGAGTAGCCGAAATCCCGCATAACATAATTTTCTCAACCCTGAAAGCATCGGCAGTCCTGAAAACCGACCCGATATTATGCTGGCTCCGGATGTTGTCCAGCACAATCACAACAGGAATCTTCTGAATTGCCTGGAATTTCTCCACACTAACCCTGTTTAACTCATGCATTGTAAGTTTTCGCATCTGCCGGATTTTTTTTTACAAATTTAAAACTTATCAACAGCTCTGCCATGGCAGTTATGTTCTCAAAAGGAAGATTCCTAAATTTGCGACTAAGATGGTATGAGTTGGGAGTTTGGAAACAGGCTGTTAGCTGTTAGCTGTTAGCTCTTAGCTGTTAGCTCTTAGCTCTTAGCTCTTAGCTGTTAGCTGTTATCCATTGCCCTCCTGCCCCTTTCGCACAAGCCTTTGTCTGGCAGGCAGGTTGTCCATTACCCATTAACAATTACCAAACAACTTAAAACATTACCGAACAACTTAAAACATTAAACTTTAAACTTTAAACTTCTTCCCTTGTCCTCTGCCG
>DAONEL010000034.1:0-22483 GCA_035403045.1 Bacteroidales bacterium | reverse complement strand
CTGAAAATGTTCCGCAACAGCGAAACACGGCATTATGCGTTCAACCTTCTGGTGCTGAAGTACAGGGAGAAAGTATATTACTTCGTCAGGCGCATACTCATTGATCACGACGACACGGATGATGTCGTGCAAAACATCTTTATCAAAGTCTGGAAAAACCTCGATGGCTTCCGCGAAGATTCCGGTTTTTTCACCTGGCTCTACCGAATCAGTGTCAACGAGGCCCTGAGCTTTGCGAAAAGCAAAAAATTGAGGCTTTATCTGACTTTGTCAAGCCCGGAAGCGGCCCTGCTGAAAACCTTGCGCGATGATCATTATTTCGATGGAAGCGAGATTGAAAGAAAACTTCAACAAGCAGTGATCAGGCTGCCTGAAAAGCAACGCATCGTTTTTAACCTTCGCTATTACGACGAAATGCCGTACGAGCAAATGTCGGATGTCCTGGGCACATCAGTTGGGGCGCTGAAGGCATCATACCATTTCGCGTTAAAAAAAATCGAAGAAAGCCTTGTGAACGATTAAACATTCATAATAACGAATCGTCAAAACATTATAAGATGAAAACCGGAAGTGAAAAAATGGCCGGAAGCTCACATAAAGACCAGAAATTTCTCAGCTTTCTGCATGAAGAAGAAGAGAAATTCAGAACAAAATATCCTCACGGTGAAGGATTTAAAGCACCCGACGGGTATTTTGATTCGCTGTCGGAACGGCTCCGGGAACAAATTGCGAATTCAGAAAATGAGCTTGCACAGCGGTGGTACACCCTAAACCGGCAAACATTAAAGCCGGTTATGATTCCATTGGCAATAGTGGCCGCCATGCTCATTGCAGTCTTTCTTTTCCTTCCGGAAAAAAAGTCAGACCAGCAGGCAACAAATACCGACACCCTTCCTCCTGCAAGCATCTATGATTATGACGAATCATACGCTCGCGAAGCAATTGCACTTGAAGATGCCAGCTTGTCGGATGCTGTTGAGAACACCGATGATGACCTCGGTTATATTCTCAGCATGTCAGCAGCAAATGATACAACCCTCAGTGAAACTGATATCATCGACTATCTGAACGACCAGGAAATTGATCCTGAATTACTTGCAGAACTTTAACAATCAAATACAAAACTCCTGTATAATGAAAACTTCCACCATCAGCTTTGTAATCGCAGCAGTGCTCATTACAATGCAGGCTACAGCCCAGCCAGGATCAGGAAAACCAAACCGTGACAAGATGAAAGCGCAGCGTATTGCATTCATCACCAATAATTTAAATCTGACACCAGACGAAGCCAAAGTCTTCTGGCCCGTATATGACGAATATGAAATAAAACGCCAGGAAATAGTGAGATCATACCGGCAAGCCAAACAGCCAAGGCCTGAAAGCACGGACCAGCTTTCTGATAAAGATGCTATGGAACTGGCCGATAACCAGATAATAGAAGCACAGAGACTACTTGACCTGCGAAAGGAATATCATATCAAATTCAAGCAGGTTTTGCCTCCGCAAAAGATATTGAAGCTTTACGACTCGGAACGTGAGTTTCAGAAGATGTTAATTGACCGCTTGCGCGATAAGCCCGCACCCGGAGCCGGGCCAAGAGGTGGACAGGGCCGGCAATTCACGAACCCCTGATAAAAAAAGGAATCAAAAAAAGAGGATGGCACTTACCATCCTCTTTTTTTGATAATGAGCATATTAGCCGTTCATTGAAATCAGGAATTCTTCGTTTGTCTGCGTGTATTTCATCTTATCGCGAAGGAATTCCATGGCTTCGAGTGAAGTCATATCGGCAAGATGATTGCGAAGTATCCATACACGCTGAAGGGTTTCCTTATCGAGCAGCAGGTCATCACGACGGGTACTTGACGAAACTATATCAATTGCCGGGAAAATCCTCTTGTTCGACAGCTTACGATCGAGCTGCAATTCCATGTTACCGGTTCCCTTGAATTCTTCAAAGATTACTTCGTCCATCCTCGAACCGGTTTCGATAAGGGCTGTAGCGATAATTGTAAGTGAGCCGCCGTTTTCAATCTGGCGGGCAGCACCGAAGAAACGTTTTGGCTTCTGCAACGCATTGGCTTCAACACCGCCTGAGAGCACTTTACCCGATGCCGGGGCAACAGTATTGTAAGCACGTGCCAAACGGGTAATCGAATCAAGGAGAATCACTACATCATGGCCGCTTTCGGTAAGCCTTTTGGCTTTTTCGAGAACCAGGTTGGCGATTTTCACATGCCTTTCAGCAGGTTCGTCAAAGGTTGATGAAATCACTTCGGCTTTCACGCTGCGGGCCATGTCGGTTACTTCCTCGGGACGTTCGTCAATGAGCAGAACGATGAGATAAGCTTCAGGATGGTTGGCTGCAATGGCGTTGGCAATCTCTTTAAGCAGGACTGTTTTACCGGTTTTGGGCTGAGAAACAATGAGTCCGCGCTGGCCTTTGCCGATGGGGCAAAACAGGTCCATAATGCGTGTGCTCAATGTACCGCCAACATGTCCGGTAAGTTTGAATTTCTTTTCAGGAAACAGCGGAGTGAGGTAGTCGAAAGGAATACGGTCGCGTATCTCCTCGGGAGTGCGGCCATTGATATAGTCAACTTTTACAAGCGGGAAATATTTTTCCCCGTCTTTTGGCGGACGAATTGTCCCTTTCACAGTATCTCCGGTTTTTAAACCAAACAGTTTGATTTGTGATTGCGACACGTACACATCGTCAGGTGAGTTGAGATAGTTGTAATCGCTGGAACGAAGGAAACCATAGCCATCGGGCATGAGTTCAAGAACTCCTTCGCAGGCGACAATGCCTTCAAATTCCCAGAGATATTCTTCACGTGGTTTAGTCCGGTCGTTTTTATTGAAGCGCGGGTCACGCATCGGGTCCTGTATCCTTGGCTGATCGGGCTGTGCTTCAACTGCACCGTCCTGTTCAATTACCGGCGCAGGTACTACTTCCGGCGTATGATCGCTGAAATCGATGGTGGGAAGAAATTCGTCTTCATCGGGCAGACTGCTGTTCAGCAGGATAGCTTCTTCGTCACGCACATGTGCGGAAGATGAATCTGTATAATTGCGGTTACGATCGCGACGGCGGTTAAACTGGTAAGGCTGGCGATTCTCCCGTGGTGGATGCGTATATGGAACTTCCGCCTGATCGGTTTGTTTTGGGCTTTCAATTGGCTTGGGTGTTTCGCGCTGAACCGGTTTAAATTCAGGTACCGGCGCCATTTCAGGTTTTACTTCACCGGGTTTGGTTTCAGCAGGCTGCTCAATTTTCTCTTCCCGGATCACAGCAGGTGCCTGGATTTCAGGGATTGCGGTTTCGGGCATTGTGAAATCGAGTTGTGGTGCCGAAGGATCGCGCGGCTTGAAAATATCCGGCTTTTTATATTTCTCCTTCTGTTTTGGCTGTGGGTTGAAATTATCAGGCTGGCCTTCGGAGGATGCTACTTTTCGTCCCTGCGACTGATCGAAGTGGATGCGCTTGCGATGCCCCTGCTTTCGGTCTTCCTGGGCTTTTTTCTCAGCTGCCAGCACATCCGGTGTAGGATTAGCTGCCTGCTGGTCCAGAATCTGGTAAATAAGTTCTTGCTTTTTGATGCTTTCGCTTTTGCGAATGTTGAGCTCTTTGGCTATTTCACGTAATTCGGGAAGCAGCTTTTCTTCCAGCTCCTTTTTATCGTACATTGTTAATTGGGGTAATTATTTAAGGGAAAATTTTAGTTGCTCAGGCAAATCGTGTGAGTATTCTTACTAAGAGTAATGGTATTCTGGTAGAAAAACGGTGTAAACCGAAAGGAACGCAGAAAAAGAAATGATTGAAAAACATTGCAAATATAGACTTTTTTAATTGCCGATCAACATATTGATCATAATTTCGAAAAAACAAACCCGGTATTTATTAACTGGCATTGACTGCTTTATCAATTCTGCTTTTACGATATTAGTCAGAGTGCAAATCCTATGCTCCAAAAATGATTTGAGTTTGCCACTTACATTGTAATATGTAATTTAGCCGCCATAATTGTTTAACAAAAACATGCCTGCCACATCACTCATTGACTCATACCGCCACAAGGGTATGCGGCGTAAACTGGTTGAATCGTTGCGGATGAAGGGGATTAAGGATGAGAAAGTTCTTGCAGCCCTTGACCTCGTTCCCCGTCATTTCTTTTTCGATTCTTCCTTTCTTGAATTTGCTTACGAGGATAAAGCCTTTCCGATTGGATCGGGGCAAACGATTTCACAACCTTATACTGTAGCTTTTCAAACCGAACTCCTTAACCTTGATAAAGGGATGAAAGTGCTTGAAATCGGCACCGGTTCGGGATACCAGGCCTGCGTACTCGCTTCCATGGGGATGAAGGTTTATACCATTGAACGCCAGAAACTGCTTTTTGACAAAACCAAAAGCCTGCTGAAAGAGCTCAAATACCATATAAACACCTATTACGGTGATGGTTACCTGGGACTTAAAGCCCATGCACCTTTCGACAGAATATTAATTACAGCTGCGGCACCAGGTATTCCTGATGCCCTGATAAGCCAGCTTAAGCCCGGCGGAATTATGGTGATTCCGGTTGGTGCTCACGACATACAGATCATGAAAAGGATTATCAGGGTAACTGAAACTGAAACCATCAGTGAAACCCACGGCACTTTCAGGTTTGTGCCGATGCTGGGTGAAAAAGCACAGGATTTGTAATCACGACTCCGGGGCCGCAGTTGTCAGGGGTTTTACTCCAGAACGTACATCTGGATATTAAATGTGTAAGTAGAATCGATGGGGATTTCAATCTGGTGAAGGGTTGGATTCTCAGGTATCCCTGATCCATACCAGCCATAGAAATCGTTGAAATTTCGTGTACTGCTGTTGTCATTGTCCTTCCATATATCGAGCAGGTAAGTGCCGGGAAGCAATTCGCTGAACGAAAACGAAACGATAGGTCCAAAACCGCTAACCGGTGCAATAAAAGCATATTTACCTTCATTCCAATCGTCGTAGGAAGTAAAAAGCCTGGCTTTGGAACCTGCCAGGTCAAGGCCGATTGCGTTGCCAAATGCAGCGACGCCTCCAATCCTTGTCTGGTTTACTGGTGGCAGCACAACCAGGGTTGCACTATCAGTTGTTGTATTACCTGAACCATCAGTCACCAGGAGTTTCAGGATATAATTACCGAAATCAGATGGAGCTTTCCAGGAAACGGTATCTCCATATCCTGTAACCATTCCGCCATTGGCAGAATATGAATAAATAATCTGGTCGCCGTCACTGTCAATCGCGTCAACAGTAACAAGGGTTGTTTCTCCAACTCTCACTGTATCAGGATTTAATGTGATCGACTTAATAACCGGGGCCGTATCAATCTTTTCTTCGCAAGAAGTGAAAAACAAAATTCCAAATGCCAGGGCTCCTAAAATAACCGGTATCATTGATTTCATAGAAGGCAAATTTTAGTAAAGGCTGTCCTGATTAATGTTCAAAAGTAATAATTAATCAACTATTCAATACATTGTAATATGGTTTCTTTATTTTTCTTCATTCCATCTTCTCCACGGAGCCAGTGGATCGTGATTCCCGTTCGTTCCATCCGCCTGAACCAGGTCATTTGCCGCTTTGCAAACTGGTGTATGGCCGTGTTCAGCAGCCTGAACATATCGTCATAGCTGATTTCTCCTGAGATATAACGTGTAACATACCTATATTCAAGCCCGTATTGCACCAGTCGTGCCGGCGATATTCCTTTATCAAGCAGTTGTTTCACTTCATCAATCATTCCGTTTTCAAGCCTCATTTTCAGCCGCTGCGTAATTCTTTCCCTCTCAAGCAGACGGTCAAATTTTAAACCAAAAACAGGTGAGTTTTTAAAATCAGGCTCTGCCATCACCGGCTGATTTTCCTTCCTGTAAAACTCAATCTCCAGTGCCCTGAGCAGCCTCTCACGGGTTTCGGTGTCGGTGGTATTGTGTAACTGTTTGAAAGACAGCAGCATTTCGGTGAGTGTGGCATCACTCAGGGTTTCCCATTCTTTTCTGAGCTCCTGATTAACAGGAACTTCCACCATTTCATAACCTTTGAGCACAGCTTCAATGTAAAGCCCTGTGCCTCCACAAAGCAATGCAACATTTCCACGCTGCCTGATTTCTGAGAAAGCCTTCCTGAATCCTGTTACAAAATTGAAGACCGAAAATTCCGTTCCCGGCTCTGCCACATCAATCAGGTGATAAGGAATTTTCATGTTACCAATGATGAAATCGTCAAGGTCTTTGCCCGTTCCAATATTCATCTCACTGAATACCTGACGCGAATCAGCGCTTATTACTTCGGCACCTATGGCTGAGGCTACCTGGGCAGCCAGCGCAGTTTTCCCCGAAGCTGTCGGGCCCAGAATTGTTATTAATTCAGTCATATTATGGCCGGAGTTTTCGTTGCTTTTGCAGCACAGAGTCAAAGTGCTCTTTTCGGTAAGCTAATTCAGCAGTTTCCAGTTGGTTGCGAATCGAATCCAGTAAATGCAGAGGCGAACTTGCAAAGCTTAAACCATTGTAATCTGGATCCGAAGCTGTTTCCCGATCTGTTCCCAGTGAATTGATGAGTTCTATGAGGTTCAATTCATCATCAGCACCTTCGGTTCTTTGCCTGTTCTTAAGGTATTGCAGCAATCTCAGGCCGTCAATCTTTTCGTGACATGCCCTTATGAAATGCTTTTTAATCTTGAAATTGGCCCTCAACTCGGCCCAGGGGAATTTGCCAAAAGCATTGAGAAGGAAATCATCAAGAGGCGTTTCAATATCCTTTTCAAAAAGCTCGTCGAAGAGCAGGTATGTTTCTCTGATACCATCGAACCAACTCATTTTATAAACAGGGTAGCTTTCCCAATCGCCTTCAATTCCTTTGAGGAGGGCAGGCCCGGTACCAAAAAATACCCTGTTGCTCAGCCTGGCTGCGGGGTAAACCTTTTCAGCATTCCAATGAACAACAGTTCCTGTTTTCACCAGTTTCTGGAGAAAATAAAAATCCTCACCGCTGAGTTTTGGTGTCATCCCTCCTATTGATTTATAGGCTCTCACAGGCAACGCAATAGCTGAACCCAGCGCTGTCAGGCTGTAAGGACTCTTGATGCGCCAGAGGTTGATCACAAATGCCCTCATGTAAATCTCATACCTGAGCATTGCCCGGTCGATGGACTCATCCCCGGTGAGCCTGTGATAATATGGCACCGAGATGGCGTCAGCCTGCAGTAAGCGATGCCTGTTCTCCAAAATACTCTCAAGGTAAGCGGGATTAAACAATGTATCAGCGTCGAGGCTCAGAATGATATCATCAGGACCGGCACCAGCAGCAATCGTGTCCATAATTACTTTCCGGGCCCAGCCTATTCCATGCTTCTTGCCAGTCCAGCCCTGCCCTTCAGTAGTTTTATCTATGAGTGTAATACGGCTATCATTGCATGATCTGAAATACTTCAAAGCCAATTGGTTATCCTCACATATTGGCTTTTTTGCAGGGTCATGCCACCAGTGATCGGGCTGGTTTATGCAAACTACCAAATGATAATCCTGAACCGATTGTTTCGCAAGTGCGTCCATGAATGCCGGCAAACCCTCCATTTCATTCATCACAGGAAGAGCAATATAAATTTTTGGTACCGGCATGACGGGTTGATAATGAGTTAAAGTTAGCTTTCTTCGAGAATTACAATTCAACCCTGGCAGCAGCCACAAGCATTTTCAATGCTTCGTAAACCTCATTTCTGCCAATTAGTTCCCTGGCTGCGTTATGAACTATTTCCGTAAACATCTCCCTTTTCGACTCTGAGCGTGCAATCCATTTGTTGAAGATATCTGATTTAATAACTTCCAGCACTTCAGGCGCTTCAGGCAATTTCTCGCATCCGCCAAGCCGGCCAAGGTCGTTGCCGGTAAGCACGCTGCTCATCCTTACTTCTTCAGGAAGGGCATCAACTCCTATGCAAAATTTATCTTTTGCTCTTCCCACTTTAAACAATGCCTTACCCGATGCCCTGATATAATAATCGCCTCCCATCCTGGCTACCAGGTCAAGTTTATTGGGATCGGGCTGGCCGTGACTATCTAATACTGAAGCGGATACGTGAACCAGCAATACCTCGCAAATTACCAGGTTACCGGCTCCGCCACGTTTGCCTGTTTCGATGACCTGTTTCACCGAACATTCAAATTGCACCGGTGACTCCATTACCCTGAAAGGCTTCACAAGTTCTGAAGGCAATGGAGTAAGGCCTGCCTTGAGAAATTCATTCACACCACGGTCGAATTCGCAACCGGCAAGGTTTACCTGCTCAACCATCTTTGTGCTTACAGCATTTATCACTACCTCAGGGATTTCCTTCACATTGAGGCATGTATCTTTAAAGGAATGATCAGAACGGCGCCTTACCGGTGAAAATACAAGCACTCCCGGATTTGTACCAAAAACATTATAAAAACTGAATGGTGAAAGATTGGGCCGGCCAAGTTTATCAATTGTGCTGGCAAGAGCAACCGGCCTGGGCATGATGGTACCATGCAGTAGCTTCTGCAACTGCAGCGAAGTCATGGTAGCAGGATTGCAGGTAATCATGCCAAAATTTTATCAGGTAATTGATAATCAGAGCATTTCTAAAAGAAATTTTGCCTTACCTCGTTTTTCAGGAAATCAATTGCTTCCTGGATGGGTAGTTTGTCAACTTCGAGTGATTGTGAAAGCACGTGTTGCGCTAATTCAGCAGCAGGAACGTCGGGTTGCACTTTTGTAGCCGCAGTATTGATCAGGCTGATCATTTCCTCGCGGGCGTTCCTCACTTTTTCCCATGCTTGAAGCGAAATGTACAACTGCTGCGACAGGTTATGTTCAAATTCGTCCCGGATTTGCTGAAGCATGGCAGCCTGTAACTCAAGCACACTTATTCCCGGCCTGTTCGAACGCATAAGAATGCCGGCTGGCTGCATCCTCTCGAGCAGCAGAATAAGCCTCTCGTATGCCTGCAGCCTGATGGGCGTAACTGATTCCTGATTCTTCAGTTTGAGGTTAAGTTGCTGCTGTTCTGCCTGATGGTCAAGAAACTTTTTCACCAGGTAATACGAAATCAATAATACAGCCAAAGCAGGCAAAACAATTTGTGATATCTGAAGTACAATGTTCATATGATTGCGAGTTTGTTCCGAAGAGTTATGTCCTGCAAAAGTAAGTTAAATTCAATATCAGCATGATATTCAGAACTACAGGCCCGGCCCGCATCAACTTTAACGGCAGTCATTTGTGAAACAAATAACAAGAAGCTGCCTGCACACCGGTTGTTTTTGGAAAGATTTCCTAACTTTGCTCAAGTTTTAGAGACTGAAATGATAATAATGGAAAAAATCTTTCTTTCAGAACGCATCAATGCATTGGCCGAGTCGGAAACGCTAGCCATGACACGCCGAAGCAGGGAGCTTCGTGCCCAGGGATTCGACGTGATCAACCTGAGCATTGGTGAACCCGATTTTGACACTCCTGAGCATGTAAAAGAAGCAGCCAAGGAAGCCATTGACCAGAACTTTTCTCATTATCCGCCGGTGCCTGGCTACCCCGAACTACGGCAAGCCATTGCTGAAAAACTCAAGCGTGACAACAACCTTGACTATACTGCTGAACAAATTGTTGTTTCAACCGGGGCCAAACAATCACTGGCAAATGCTATCCTTTGCCTTGTAAACCCGGGTGAAGAAGTACTAATACCCGCGCCTTACTGGGTCTCATATAAAGAAATAATCAAGCTGGCCGAGGCTAAGGGCGTTTTTATCGAAAGCTCCATCAGCAGCGACTTTAAAGTAACCCCTGAACAAATTGAGGCTGCAATAACCCCAAGGACGAAGTTGTTCATTTTCAGCAGCCCGTGTAATCCTTCAGGCACTGTTTATAATCTTGAAGAACTGAAGGCTTTCGCTGAGGTATTTGAGCGTCATCCGCAAGTGTTTATTATCTCGGATGAAATATACGAGCATATCAACTTCAACGGTAAACACCACAGTATTGCATCGTTTGAAAGCATCCACGACAGGGTGATTATCATCAACGGCCTTTCAAAAGGTTTTGCCATGACCGGCTGGCGCCTCGGATACATGGCTGCCTGCAAAGAAATAGCAAAAGCCTGCGACAAACTGCAGGGACAGATCACTTCGGGTACAAGCTCAATCACACAGAGAGCTGCCATTACTGCCATGAAAACCGATCCGGAGACCAGTGCCGATATCAGGCTTATGCTCGACGCATTCCGGTATCGCCGCGACCTTGCGATCAGCATGCTTCAGCAGATTCCCGGAATCAAACTGAATGTTCCCGACGGTGCATTTTACCTTTTCCCGGAGGTTACCTATTATTTTGGAAAATCGAATGGCAGTTACAAGATTAATTCCGGTTCCGATCTTTGTGATTACCTGCTTGATACAGCGCATGTTGCGATTGTTCCCGGATCAGCCTTCGGCACACCTGATTGCATAAGGATTTCCTATGCAACCTCAGAGGACAACCTGCGCGAAGCCATCGACAGGATTGAAACGGCTCTGTCAAAACTTCGGTAAATTAAGTCCAGGCATGGGTATTTTCACTAACAAAGAGGAAATCAGCGACCTGCTTGAAAGTTTCAGCGGACGGAATGTCCTCATTGTGGGTGATGTGATGGTTGATGCTTACCTTTTTGGCAAAGTTGACCGTATTTCGCCCGAGGCACCAGTTCCGGTTGTTACACTGTCAAATCGCCAAAGTATGCTGGGCGGTGCAGCCAATGTTGCCCTGAATATCAAAGCACTTGGAGCTAATCCCCTCTTATGCTCAGTGATCGGTGATGACACCCGGGGTGCTGAACTCATCGGCATCATGAACGATAATGGGCTGGATACCAATGGAATGTACGCCAGCAATGATCGTATCACAACCACAAAGTTCCGGATCATCGGCAACCGGTTTCAAATGCTGAGAGTAGATGAAGAGACCGACTCTGACCTTACTGCCACTGAGACAAAAAACTTACTCGAACGGCTTGACATGCTTCTGCATAGTCGCAAGCCATCAGTGATAATTCTCCAGGACTACAACAAAGGTGTGCTAACGGCTGAGGTCATCGATCAGATCATGAAAAAGGCACTCCATGCCGGTATTCCCGTGGTGGTTGATCCCAAAAAGAAAAATTTCAGGTCGTTTCGCAGCGTGACCTTATTCAAACCCAACCTGAAGGAAATCCGCGATGCGCTGGGCATAGATATAAATCCCCGGAATGAGGAAAGTCTTAAAACCGCTGCCATTAAACTCCACGATATGCTTGATGCCAGGCAGGTTATGATCACATTGTCAGAGCTTGGTGTCTTCATGAGTTGCAGAACCAACGGGACCGAAACCTCGTTTATTCTTCCCGCACACGTTCGTGCAATTGCCGATGTATCGGGGGCCGGCGATACGGTGGTGAGTGTAGCCGCATTATGTACAGCGCTCGGCGTTTCTCCCGAGAAAACAGCCTGGCTGTCGAACCTGGCCGGTGGATTGGTATGTGAACAAGTGGGGGTTGTCCCTGTTGATAGAAATAAGCTTATCCGGGAAGCACAGTCGCTCTGTTGATTGCTGAATGAACAAGACGTATATACCGCCCGGCAAAAATCAGAATGAATGACCAAACCTCCCGTCACTCCTGTCTCAGGAAGAAAATCCAGCGTTGAAGCCATGTTTAATGACATTGCTCCGCGTTATGATTTCCTGAATCATTTTCTTTCAGCCGGCGTTGACCGGCGCTGGCGTAAAGCCCTCATTAATAAGCTTTCACAAAATCCGCATGATTTCATTCTGGATGTAGCAACCGGTACCGGCGACCTTGCCATTGCCGCCTCCGGGCTCAATCCGGTGAAAATCACAGGCATAGACATTGCCGGTGAAATGCTGGCCATCGGCCGCCAAAAGATCAAAAAAAAAGGATTGGAAGGAATGATCACATTGGAAAAAGGTGATTCAGAAAACATTCCTTTTAGCGAGTGTACTTTTGATGCAGCCATGGTTGCCTTTGGTGTCAGGAATTTTGAAAATCTGCCGAAAGGGCTTTCGGAAATGTTTCGTGTGCTGAAACCCGGCGGCGGCGTTTATATTCTTGAATTTTCCACACCAACGGCTTTCCCGGTCAGGCAATTATACAGGTTCTATTTCAGGTATATTCTGCCGTTTCTCGGACGAATGGTCTCAAAAAACCCTTCTGCCTATAAATACCTTCCCGAAACGGTGTACCTTTTTCCGCAGGGTGAGAAATTCCTCGGCATCATGAAAAGTGTTGGATTTACCAATGTCTCAGCCAAAAGGCTGAGCCTTGGCATCGCAAGCATTTACGCAGGCTACAGAAAGTAAAGTGTGTACCGCTAAACTCTTTACCTTTGCAGCACATTCAGGAATGAAATACTAAAAAAGCCTGCCTATCGTTTGATTGTTGAAAATTACCGGCATTGAAAAGACACATATCAATTTTCTCAATTCTGATTATCACAGCTTTGATTGGCTCCGGCGGGCTATTTGCCCAAACCAGGGTACCGAATCTGAATAATTTCGACCAGGCGCCTTATCATTTTGGTTTTCAATTGGGTATAAACCAGATGTTTTTTACAATTAAGACCAAACAGGACTTCCAGAAGACGTTATACCTAAACAATAGTTCAATTGACCAGGTTCCTGATCTGAACTGTGATACTGCTCACCTATATAGTGTGCTTGCCAACCCGACTTATGGTTTTGTGATTGGAATCGTGAGCAACCTTAGAATGGGTGAATATTTCGACCTGCGGTTTACACCTTCACTCACTTTCGGTGAACGTGGTATTACCTATAATATAATGAATTCTGAAGAATCATCGGCGCCAAGGTTTGATGATGTAACTAAAAACATTCAGTCAACCTTTGTTGATTTCCCGCTCTGGATCAGGTTTAAAGGCAAGCGGATTAACAACACCAGGCCATATGTGCTGGCCGGGGCAAAGTATGCCCTCGACCTTGCATCAAATGCCAAGAAAAAAGATAACAGCACCGTCTCCCACGTATTTCTCGATAAGCACGATCTTTACGGTGAAGTTGGTGTTGGCTTCGATTTCTACACTGCCTATTTTAAATTTGGCACAGAGGTGAGAATGTCATACGGCCTTTTCGATATTCTTAAACGCGATCAAACCATCTATACCAGCGGAATAGAGAGGCTTAATTCGAAAATTTTCCAGCTGGCTTTCACATTTGAATAACACTTTCCCGGCACAACTTTCACAGGAATTCTTTGACGAATACAATGATTCTGAAAATCAATCATTAAACCATGCGCAGAGAGATTGAAATCGCTATGACTCCCAGGCAGGCAGCTGATATCGCCGGATGGAAGGGTGCTTTCGCGCAGGTGCTGCATGTTAATCCGGGGAAGATCAGGCATATCAGACCTCTGCAGAAATCGGTAGATGCCCGTTCGCAAAAGGTGAAAATAAGAATCAAAGCCGAAGTTTACATCGATGAAGCGCCCCCCGGCAACCTGAAAGTAAGAAAGAAAGACTATCCCGACGTATCGGGGAAACAGCCTGTGATCATCATCGGCGCCGGGCCTGCCGGACTTTTTGCGGCACTCACGCTCATAGAGAAAGGTTATAAACCCGTGATCTTTGAGCGGGGTAAGGAAATAAAATCGAGAAAATACGACATTGCACAACTAAACCGCGAAGGTTTAGTTCACCCTGACTCCAACTACTGTTTCGGCGAAGGCGGGGCCGGTACATTCAGCGACGGTAAGCTATATACACGCTCTTCAAAGCGCGGTAGTGTAAGCGAAATCCTCGAAACGCTGGTTGCTCATGGCGCTTCTGAAGAAATACTTATTGACAGTCATCCCCACATCGGCACCGATAAACTTCCCGCTATAATTCAGGCCATCAGAAATACAATTCTTGACTCAGGAGGCGAGATATTTTTTAACAGGAAAATCACCGATATTGTCATTGAGAAAAATGCAACAACCGGGGTCATCGATAAAAACGGCAATCGCTACAACGGGCAGGCAGTTATCCTGGCTACTGGCCACTCGGCCAGAGATATATACGGTCTGCTTGTTTCTAAAAACATTTTAGTTGAGCCTAAAAGCTTCGCCCTGGGTGTAAGGGTTGAACATCCGCAGGAACTGATTGATTCCATTCAGTATCATATACCGGCTGGCATGGCCCGTGATCCCTTCTTACCTTCAGCAAGTTACAGTCTTGTAAAACAGGTTGATGGAAAAGGGGTATTTTCATTCTGCATGTGCCCCGGCGGAACCATCGTTCCGGCTGCTACTGAAGACGGCCAGGTTGTTGTGAACGGCATGAGCAACAGTAAGAGAAATTCGCCTTTTGCCAATTCCGGTATAGTTGTCACAGTAGATCCGGCTGATTTCTCATACCTGAGCCACTTTGGTGCCCTGGCCGGACTTGAGTTTCAAAGACAGATTGAAGAAAAGTGCTGGCTGGCTTCAGGCCATTCACAAAAGGCTCCTGCCCAGCGCCTTACTGATTTCATTGAAGGCATTGCATCCTCCTCGCTTCCCCAGTGTTCGTATCACCCGGGCGTGGTGACGGCTGATCTCAATACTATTCTGCCTTCAATGGTTGCTGAAAGGCTTCGCGAAGGATTCCGGCTCTATGATAAGCAACTGAAAGGATTCCTTACTGCGGAGGCTATTATACTCGGCACTGAATCACGTACTTCTTCACCGGTGCGCATTCCGCGTGACGAGGCCACGCTTGAACATACACAGGTGGCACGCCTATACCCATGCGGTGAGGGAGCAGGATACGCCGGCGGGATTGTTTCATCGGCAATTGACGGCGTGCGCTGTGCATTGGCTATTTCACAAAAACATACCCGTTAGAGTCACTTTTTTAGCAAGTATTATTATCTTCGTCATCATATTTTCCTCAACTTAGCAGAATAAAACTACTGATACTATGATGGACATACTCCCCAACGACAACCTGCTGGAAGGACTGGCAAAGAAATACAGTTTCAAGCAAATCGTTTACAAAAACACGGCAGATACCTTCAGGGTAATTAAGAGCATTTTAAAAGATATGTCCGACGAATTCAGGCTGAAATATCATGATACCAGCCCGAAGGTCCCGTTTGAGTTTCAGGATATCAGCGAGTTTGAAGCAGAGTTGAAATTCGGCAGCGATGTACTCATCTTCATGATGCACAGCAATGTTTTTGAATTTTCACGTGATCATGAAGTGATGAAGACAGCTTACGTAAGGGAAGACCCGAACAGGTCGTACTGCGGTATGATCATGATCTTTAACTTCTTAGCCGACTCATTCAGGTACAACCGCCAGAATGACCTTGGCTACCTCATTGGCCGCGTATTCGTGAACAACGAAAATCATTACTTCATCGAAGGAAAGCGCGAAATCGGCCTGCTTTACAACAATTTTCAGAATGCTGTGATGAATCCCGACAGCATAAAACAGATCATAGATTCGGCGATACGATATACCGTCAATTTTGACCTGCTCACTCCCCCTTATGACAATGTGAAAGTTGTGACCGTGGGTGACATGATGAGCGCCATCGACAGCACCAAGATAAGGACAGCCAAACGTCTTGGATTCAGGTTTCAGGGCGACCATGAAGAATTTCGTTCATGAGACAGTGAACCACATTTTTTCAAGCTTCAATGGCTAGATTTTTATCGTAATCGGTTCAGATTGTATCATTACAATTCGTTGATTGAATGTAAATTTGCGGTGTAAATTTCACCATTCTTTATGCTTTTTCTGGGTATTGATATCGGCAGCTCTTCAGTGAAGGCCTGCATTTTCGACGCATCCACCGGTATGGTAGCTGACTCGGCAATCTACCCGCCTGCCGAAATGGAGATATTGTCGCCTGCGCCTGGTTTTGCCGAGCAACATCCTGACTCCTGGTTTGACAATATCAAAGAAGCGTTAAGAATTATTGAATCTCGTAACAAAAGTATTATCAGAGAGGTAGCTGCGATTGGTATAGCATACCAGATGCACGGACTTGTTATCGTCGACAAAGCCGGAAAGCCACTTCGAAACGCTATTATCTGGTGCGACAGCCGTGCAGTTAGCATTGGTGAAAAAGCTTTTTATACATTGGGACAGGGATTCTGCCTTAGTCACCTGCTCAATTCCCCGGGAAATTTCACCGCTTCGAAACTCAAATGGGTAAAGAATAATGAACCCGATATTTACAATCGGATCTATAAAATAATGCTCCCAGGTGATTACATTGCTTACCGGCTCACCGGTGAAATGTGTACAACCGAAACCGGATTATCAGAAGGTATATTCTGGGACTTCACACGCAATGAAATCTCAAAGGAACTGCTTGATTATTATGCATTTGATGATGGTTTACTTGCTCCAATAAAACCTGTTTTCTCCGTTCAGGGACATGTGACCGCGGAAGCATCCCGTGAACTCGGGTTAAAAGCCGGAATACCTGTAACTTACCGTGCCGGAGATCAGCCCAACAATGCATTTTCACTCAACGTTCTTAACCCAGGTGAAGTTGCCGCTACGGCCGGCACCAGCGGCGTTGTGTATGGAGTTACTGACCAGATGAAATTCGATCCCTTGTCGCGGATTAATACATTTTTACACGTTAATCATGAGAAAACGTCGCCACGGCTTGGACAACTGCTCTGCATCAATGCTACGGGAATTCTGAATTCGTGGTTAAAAAACAATGTTGCTGCAGGAAGAGGATATGACGAAATGAACAGCCTTGCAGCCTCAGTTCCTGCAGGTTGTAGCGGTTTAACCATCTTTCCGTTCGGCAACGGAGCCGAACGAATGCTCGGCAACAAGCATCCCGGTGCAACCATTGAAGGCCTGAACTTCAACACACACAATATCAATCATTTGCTGAGAGCAGCCCAGGAAAGTATTGTATTTTCGTTTGTTTACGGCATGGAAATAATGAAGGAATCAGGATTGAATCCCTCGGTCATAAAAGCCGGAAAAGCCAATATGTTTCTCAGCCCGCTTTTCGGAACAATGCTGGCAAACCTCTCAGGAGCAGATATTTACCTTTACAATACCGATGGCGCCCAGGGTGCCGCCAGGGGTGCAGCATTAGGATCAGGATACTATACTGACGCGAAAGAAGCCTTCAATTCATTGACGATTCTTACACAAATACATCCGGAAAAAGACAATAAACTGTCGGAGCACTACATTTACTGGAAAAAACGACTTGAAAACTTACTGAAAGAACAATAAATAAAGATATACCATGAGCTATTACACCGGATCAACAGAATTTTTCCCGGGGATCGGGAAAATATCTTTCGAAGGAAAACCCAGCAAGAATCCCCTGGCATTTAAATATTTTGAACCCGACAGACTGGTTGCCGGGAAACCCATGAAAGAACATCTTAAATTTTCAATGGCATACTGGCATACATTGTGCGGTGATGGCGGTGATCCTTTTGGCAAGGCAACCCACCAGTTCGGCTGGAACGAAGGAACCGATGCGATGCAAAAGGCCCGTCAGAAAATGGATGCGGCATTTGAATTTATGACAAAAATGGGGCTGAATTACTACTGTTTCCACGATTTCGACCTTGTGGAAGAAGGCTCCTCCATAGCCGAATCGGAATTTCGCCTGCAAATAATGACCGAATATGCCGCAAAACTGCAGAAAGAAACAGGTGTAAAACTGCTCTGGGGCACTGCTAACCTGTTTTCACACCCGCGGTATATGAATGGCGCTGCCACCAATCCTGATTTCCAGGCATTAACCTGGGCTGCCACACAGGTGAAGAATGCCATCGACGCTACTGTTGCCCTTGGAGGCACCAATTATGTGTTCTGGGGAGGCCGCGAAGGCTATCTCACGCTTCTTAATACGAATATGAAGCGCGAACTTGAACACATGGGTAAATTCCTCACCCTGGCTCGTGACTACGGACGGAAAAACGGTTTCACAGGCACATTCCTCATTGAACCAAAGCCCATGGAACCCACAAAGCACCAATATGATTTCGATGCGGCCACTGTTATCGGTTTTTTGCGTGAATACGGGCTGGAAAAAGATTTTAAACTAAACATTGAAGTTAATCATGCCACGCTGGCCGGACATACTTTTCAGCACGACCTGCAGGTTGCTGCCAATGCCGGAATGCTTGGCTCCATTGATGCAAACCGCGGCGATTATCAAAACGGATGGGACACCGATCAATTTCCTGTGAATATTTATGAACTGGTGGAAGCCATGCTGGTGATTCTCGAAAGCGGCGGAATCCAGACCGGAGGAATTAATTTTGACGCCAAACGCCGCCGGAATTCCACGGATGCCGAAGACCTTTTCATAGCCCATATTTCAGGCATGGACGCCTTCGCAAGGGCGCTCCTCATCGCCGACAAGGTTATGACCGAATCGCCCTACCTTACCATGAAAAAGCAGCGCTATGCTTCATTTGACAAAGATCAGGGCAAAGCATTCGAAGAAGGTAAACTCTCGCTCGAAGACCTTCGCAATCTTGCCATTCAGTGTGGTGAACCGGCAAAACTAAGTGGTAAGCAGGAAATGCTTGAGTCGCTGATTAACGATTATCTGTAAGAAATAACGACCTTTGCCGTTAAACAGGTATCCGAATTATCAGCGCATTGCACCATCCGGCCAAAATACTTATTGCCCGCCTCAGTTCCATTGGTGATATAATCCTCACTACTCCCGTTATCCGTGGTGTAAGGATGAAATTTCCCGATGCTTCGATTACTTTTCTTGTAAAGGCTAAGTTCGCACCATTGCTGATGCATAATCCGCATATTGATGAGGTACTGGTTTATAACGACTCAGCCGGTAAGGGTGAACTACAACGCCTGGTAAAAAAAATCAGAAAACAGGAATTCGATTGGTTTATCGACCTGCATAAAAGCCTAAGGACCAGATATATTCGTACTCTCCTGGGTTTCCCTGAAGTAACTACCTACAACAAGCAAATATTCTCACGCACACTGCTTGTTAAATTCGGCATAAACAGGTTCAAGACTATTAAACCCGTATATCTCAGGTATTTTGAGGCTGTTGAAAAAAACGGCATCACATACGATCGGCAGGGAACGGAGGTTGATTACAGTCAGAACGACAGTCAATTGGTTGAAAATCTGCTTGACTCGGATGGTTATAAATCTTTACAACAATTAATTGTTATCTGCCCCGGCGCATCGTATAAGAACAAGCAGTGGTTACCTGAACGGTTTGCTGAGATAGCGGATGAACTAACCACGCCTTCCGGACGTTTCCTGGCTTTTCTTGGCGGCAAAGCCGATACTGAGCTTTGTGATGGAATTATTGCCATGATGAAGAACAAAGCAGTGAATTATGCCGGCAGGCTTTCTTTGCTGCAATCGGCTGCCCTGCTTCACAAAAGTGCTTTGGTCATAACCAACGACAGTGGTATGATGCATTTGGCGCAGGCGCAGAAATCCCCGGTTGTGGCTATTTTCGGGGCAACCTGCCGTGAACTCGGCTTCTTCCCATTGCCTGAGAACAGCATAACGGTAGAAAAAAAGGTTTCGTGCCGGCCTTGCACGCACAAAGGGTTAAACCGCTGCCCCAGGAAACATTTTAACTGCATGAATCTTATCACTGCAGATGATGTAATGGCAGCAGCGCAGAAGTTTCTGCCGGAATAATAATTGCACCAGTAAGCCTACAGAGGACTAAAGTCAGTTATTCGAAATAACTATGAGGAAGTTTTTCGAATTTTCTGAAAGACGAAACCTACAAAAACACAATACAGATGCTTAAATATCAAGCTATTACACGATTTAGGATTTTTTTTCGTTGACAATATGCATTTGCTTGTCAGTTTGTAAAATAGTATTACCTTTGCAGCCCAAAATGGCCCGTTCGTCTATCGGTTAGGACGTCAGGTTTTCATCCTGGTAAGAGGGGTTCGACTCCCCTACGGGCTACACAAATTAATAGATTATACAATGGCAAATCACAAATCCTCCATCAAGAGAATACGCGCCAACGAAAAAAAGAGGCTGCGCAACCGTTATTATGCTAAGACCATGCGTAATGCAGTAAAGAGTTTCCGCCTCCTTACCAAAAAAGAAGAAGCAACCGAAAAGCTTCCTACCATTGTATCACTGATTGATAAACTGGCCAAGAAACAGATCATTCACAAGAACAAGGCTGCTAATCTGAAGTCGAAACTCACACGCAAGGTTAACACCCTGTAAAACAAGATATTAAAAATTGATTTAACCCCGGTTGAACACCGGGGCTTTTTTTTGCCTCTTAGTTACGGCCGCACATAAAAAGAATCTGTGTAACTTAGGCCGGGAAAATTTCATTAACTTCTCATTTTCACTATACTACTATGTCAGAAACATCCAGAACACCAATCCATTCATGGCTTGAGGACGACCGCCCCAGAGAAAAATTAACCCGAAAAGGACCTTCATCGCTCAGCGATGCAGAACTGATCGCCATTCTTATCAATATCGGTACCAAGGAACTGTCTGCGGTTGACCTTGCACAGGAAATCCTTAACAAAGTCAATGGAAACTTAATTGAACTTTCGAGACTCTCGGTTAAAGAATTGATCCGGTTTAAAGGAATTGGCGATGCCAAAGCCATCACCATTGCCGCCGCCCTTGAACTGGGAAAACGTCGCCGGAGTTCCGAAATCCTCGACCGGAAAACCATAAAATCAAGTCAGGATGCTTTTGAAATTCTACAACAGAACCTTGCCGATCTTAATGAAGAAAAGTTCTGTATCATCCTGTTAAACAGGGCCAACAGGGTATTAAGCGTTGAAATGGTAAGCACGGGAGGATTTGCCGGAACCGTAGTCGATCCAAAAAAGATCTTCAAGATTGCACTGGATGCCAAAGCTTCGTCTATGATTCTCGGGCATAATCACCCCTCGGGAATGGTGAAACCCAGTGATGCCGATAACAAACTGACACGAAAACTCAAAGATGCCGGAACATTTCTTGATTTGCC
Organism: Bacteroidales bacterium; assembly: GCA_035403045.1. GTDB lineage: Bacteria > Bacteroidota > Bacteroidia > Bacteroidales > UBA4417 > UBA4417. Next base: position 1,458 of record DAONEL010000034.1, on the reverse strand, counting down.
CGTACTTGACCACATCATCGTAGGTGATGAGAAATTCTTCAGCTATGCCGATGAAGGACTAATCTGATAACAATAAAGGGACTGTTGTGTTGTTATTAACCAGTAAAACCTAATAAGGGAACTCCACGCCATCTTATGAAAATTTTAACAGTTGTTGGTGCAAGGCCCCAAATCATCAAAGCTGCTGCTTTGAGCCGGGCAATTAAATCATATTTCAGTAACCAGATTGAAGAGATCATCGTGCATACCGGTCAGCATTACGATGCCAATATGTCGGATGTATTCTTTGGTGAACTTGGCATACCTCAGCCTGATATAAACCTTGGCATAGGTTCGGCCAGTCATGGCAAACAAACTGCGATGATGCTGCAGGGCATCGAATCAATTCTGCTCGAAGAAAATCCGGATTTCATTGTACTCTACGGCGATACCAACTCTACACTTGCCGGCGCTATGGCTGGTGCAAAACTCCATGTTCCGATCGTACATATTGAAGCCGGCCTGAGATCGTTCAATAAGAGCATGCCTGAGGAAATTAACCGTATCATGTGCGATCATGCCTCGACTCTGTTGTTTGTTCCCACGCTTGCCGGAATCCGTAACCTTGAGAAGGAAGGTTTCAGCATCAAAGCTGAAGCTCCTTACAACATCGATAACCCAGGTATTTTCCACTGTGGCGATATCATGTTCGACAATCTGCTGCATTTCAGCAAAACTGCAGAAGAAAGGACATCTGTTATCAGCGACCTCCACTTGAAAGATAAACAATTCATTCTCTGCACAATACATCGCGATAACAATACTGACATTCCCGAAAGGCTCACTGCTATCTTCAGTGCACTCAACCGCCTGACTGCTCAAGGTGGGTTTGAGGTAGTTCTGCCATTGCATCCGAGAACCTCAAAACTGCTGGAAACAAGATTACAACCATCGGTATTCCAATCAGTAACAAACAATAAGTCGATCCACCTGATACCACCGGTCAGTTACCTTGAGATGATTGCTCTTGAGAAAAACGCAAGTCTTATCCTGACCGATTCAGGCGGGGTGCAGAAAGAGGCCTATTTCTTTCACAAGCCATTAGTTGTTGCACGTCCCGAAACCGAGTGGACCGAAATAATTGACAATGGGGCCGGAATAATTGCTGATGCCGATGAAACAGGAATTATTGATTCAGTTCAGCATTTTATGGATCACAGTTTGCTTGACTTTCCGAATATTTTTGGCGATGGGCATGCTGCGGAATTTATTTGCAGAACAATGCTGGAACAGAAGAATGTTAAATAATCATTCCTTTGAAAAATTATATATTTGTTGCTCACAAAATTCAATAAATATCTTATTCGATTTCTTTTACAGAATTATTTATCATGAAAAATACCGTTCTGTTGCTTTCGTTCTTCCTGACAGCACAAATCTTATTTGCTCAGATCAGCTTCGAAAAAGGCTATATTATAA
>DAONEL010000033.1:0-23142 GCA_035403045.1 Bacteroidales bacterium | reverse complement strand
CCTGAATTCTGAATTCTTAAGAAATAAATCCAGGCAGTCCCGTATTTTTCTCAAAATTATTCCGGTTTAACATCTTGCGTTTGGTTTCTATTTTTATATTTGCGAAACAAAAAGAAAGTTTCAACCATGGAAAAGAAAAGCAATCGAAAAAGCAGGCGAGATTTCCTCAAACTGACAGCCATCGGGACAGCCGCCGCCAGCCTGGCTCCGCTCACAGGTTCATTTGCTAGCAATGCTGACGACGTATCAGATATTTTACCTTCAGTGTCATCACCACAGTCACCAAAAGCAACACGAAAATCGGTGATGGGACTGGCATGTGAACCGCTGGAAACAGTAAGAATTGCCGTGATAGGCGTTGGTATGCGCGGCAGTGATGCTGTACGTCGCCTACTCCAGGTTGAAGGAGTGAAAATTCTTGCCCTCTGCGACCCGGTTCAACACCTCGTCAAAGAATCGAACAAGACGATCACCGATGCCGGACTTCCTGCAGCAGCAGAATATACTGGTGATGAAGACTGGAAAAAAGTTTGTGAAAGAGAAGATATCGACCTGATATACTCTTGCACACCATGGTATTTGCACACTCCGATTGCCGCGTATGCGATGCGCTGTGGCAAACATGCCGCAACCGAAGTTCCGGCTGCAATGTCGCTTGATGAATGCTGGCAACTGGTGAATACTGCCGAAGAAACCCAGCGGCATTGCATGATGCTTGAAAACTGCTGCTATGATTTCTTTGAAATGGCAACGCTGAACATGGCCCGCAACGGGGTATTCGGAGAAATTTTACATGCCGAGGGCGCCTATATTCATGACCTCCGCTGGCTCAAATTTGCTGAAGAAAACAAAGGAGGATACTACCATCGGTGGAGACTTGAATACAGCAAGAAACATAACGGAAGCCTTTACCCGACCCATGGCCTTGGCCCCATTGCACAGATAATGGGTATAAATCGCGGTGACCGTTTTGATTACCTGACGTCAATGTCGACAAAACAGGCCGGACTCAGTTTGTATGCTGCCGAGAAATTTGGCGCTAACTCTCTGGATGCTTTGCAGGAGTATAAACTGGGTGACATGAATACCACCCTCATACATACTGTAAAAGGACACACCCTGATGATCCAGCATGATACCACCAGCCCGCGTCCCTACAACCGCATACACCTCATCAGCGGCACCAAAGGAATGGCCATTAAATATCCCGAACAAAATATTGCACTCGAACCATCAGCCCATGAATTCCTGAAAAAGGAAGATTTTGATGCCCTGATGTCAAAATATGAACACCCCCTGGCAAAACAAATAGGCGAGAAAGCTAAGAAAGTCGGCGGACACGGCGGCATGGACTTTATTATGGATTACAGGCTTATCTATTGCCTGCGTAAAGGTTTGCCTCTGGACCAGGATGTTTACGATGCTGCAGCATGGTCAAGCATTGTTCAGTTGAGCGAGATGTCGGTTGAGAAAAAAAGCCGCAGCATCGAAGTGCCTGATTTTACACGCGGAGCCTGGCAAACTGCTCAACCCTGGCCCGTTGTAACTATTGAATGATCACCGGTTTACCAAATAATAATTGATTAAACAGCAAAAACGGTCTTGATTATAACAGGCCGTTTTTGTTTACAGAATAGTGTGCCCGGCAATCACTTCGTTGTGTTGTATAACAACCCGAACCTGAAGCCAATGTACATGTTGTGGGATCCTTCGTATATGCCTCTGACATTAGGAATACGGTACTCTTTACTGTTGATATCAAAGATACCATATGCTCCTTCAAAGGTGATATTTGCAGTAAGTTTTGGTAATTTATCCAGCCTGAACATTTTATTAAACTCAATGCCCACCAGTATGTCAACAGGCCGGTACCAATCATAAACATTAATCGTTCCGGCAGGCAGATAATCAGGATTATTCAGCGGGGAACCACCTTCATTTCTAAAAAAGTATTGCTGTGAACCTGTTAGGAAAAAAGCCTGTGGCCCTATTGAGAACCATGTTGGATATTGATGGCCTGATAAGGCAAACATGGCCATTACAGGTATCTGGATATAATTGAGACTTACTTTTCGAACGGCGTTGGCGCCACGCTGATCACCTTCATAGTTCTGACCCATCTTCCTGTAACCAAAACCGGCACTCAGCCCGATATCATCATCAGGGAAATAGTACATCCTGAAACCGGCGGAAGCACCATAAGTAGTAGCATAATCCATTTCGGCATTGCCATATATGTCCTGGTTAGCGATCCAGCGGGTATGGAACCCAATCACCGGTTCGAGGTACAGGTTGCCTTTGTTTTGCGATATAGCATTCTGAACTAATGCACAGGTTGATAAAAGTGCTGCAAGGAATAGCCTTATGAACATATTACGCCACTGATCCATACTTTATAATAAAAGTGATACATCGAAAGAAGATAAAACGTGTACAGGTTAAATAGAGTGTAATTGTTAGTCGTTCATTTGCCGGCTGGACCACAAGCGATTCCGTAAGGATTACACAATCAGCATTTTCAATTGCCCGGGCCGGTAAATCTCAGGCAAAAGTACGATAATAAAACAATTTTATGGGCGAATTGTTCCGGCACATGCATCTAACCTAAAAGGCAATATCAACATACTCATTATAAATAAGATACGGCTCTGGTCAAACACCAAAGCCGTATGAGATAATTTATTCGTTTTTTTACCTGTTCTTCTGAATGCAAGTAAAATCAGTGATCACAGTTTGAATGACGATAGGCGAATAAACAAGGAAAATTTGATGAAAATAACTCAGGTTTATGGAACCGGTTACCTCACAGCCCTGTACATAATTCCCACCCTGAAACCAAAGTACATATTATGGGATGGGCCGTAAATTTTCCTGTAATTCGGTATCCTGTATGCCTCGTCGTTTATGTCAAGCAATCCGAACCCTGATTCGAGTGTGTAATTCATTGTAAGGCGAGGTGCCCTGTTAAACCTGAACATTTTGTTAAACTCCATCACGATCATCAGGTCAAACGGCTTGAACCACTGATATACATTTGTATCACCTTCGGGCAGGTATTGAGGATTCGACATGCTTTCACCACCCGTTTCACGGGTAAAGTACTGGTTGGCTTTGGCAAGAAAACACACCTGCGGCCCGATTGAAAACCATGTCGGGTACTCGCGGTCGGCAAGGGCAAACATTCCCAGCAATGGGATTTGCACATAGCCCAGTTTTACCTTTCGCTTTGCATTAGCACCTCTTTCTTCGCCTTCATAATTCTGGCCCATACTCCTGTAACCGATGCCATAATTCATTCCTATATCAGAAGTGGCAAAATAATAAGTACGGAAACCGGCATAGGGACCGAAAGAAGTGACATACGGAAGTTCTCCATTGCCATAAATTGCCTGGTTGGCTATCCATCGGCTGGTAATACCGGCTGAAGGTTCAAGGTAAAAACTTCCTCCTCTTTGCGACATTACGGCAGGCGCAAAAAAGAGTGATATGGCAAGAATGAGTAACGCCTTCCTTAGAAATTTTAGTTTATCACCGAAGCGTTGTTGATTCGTCTTCATTGGTAGAGCAATAATTAGTTATTTATTATCCAGCGATTTTCAGAAATATTTACTTTTTTAAAGTTACCGGTTACAGCATGTATACCCTGAGTGCAATCGATTACCAGGTCTGCCAGGTTTGCGAGATCGCGGTTCTTTTTTACAGGACGGCCTTTTTCATCAGTATAAAGATAGATAAAAGCTCCCGGTTTAATTACATTTCTCAGACTGCTGCTTTCACACACCACTATCTGGCCTGACGGTATCATATCAGCCAACTGCTCTGCTGTTTTACCCAGGCTGGCATCATCAGCCCGCACATAGAACGCCTTAGCAGCTCCTGCTGAAAGCATCCTGGCTGTGTCTTTTGCTGATGACTTATTAACCTCTTCGTAAATCTTTAGCATCTCAGTTTCTTCATTGCCATGATTACCATGGAAACTCTCTTCCCCTTTTCTCATGCTTGTGACTTTCAAACCGATAATTTTCTGATACGCTGAAAACCTTTCGATTATTGTGCAGGCCAACGTTGTCTTCCCGATATTCCTTGCATTGCCTGCTATCATAAGCATATTTGGCATTTCAATCATGTTGTCTCCTTTTATTGATTGCCGGTGAATGAAAAAGTAATCATTCTTACCCTATATTTTTCACTAAAAACACATAAAAACATATCTTTCAGGAGATAAGGCTATATTTCGTTGAGTTCATCAAGCAGTTTCCTGAATTCATCTGTCATTAGTTTGTCCATCTTCTGATGGAACCTGTTAAATGCAGCAACAAGTTTCTGACCTTCAGGAGTAAGTTTTGAACTTCCACCTTCCTGACCTCCACGAGTTGTTTCCAATAGTTCAAAACCGAGGAGGTTCTCAATCTTTTTCAGGTCGTTCCATGTACGGCGATAGGTTATGCCCAGTTCTTCACATGCTTTAACAAGAGAACCGCACTCATCTATCTTTTTCAGAATTTTCCATTTACCGTCTCCCAGAATACCACGGCCACCGGGAGTTGAAAACCAGATTTTATAATCCGGAATGATGTTTTGGTATCGATTCATCCTATTATGTCGTTAATTGGACAGATTAAATTATGCAATTGGTGAAAAAAAAGCAACCTTGGTGGTGAAAGGTGAAAGCTCAGGAGTGCCTCCTCCTGCTGAGATTATTTCAAGGACAAGCGTTTCATTCTGCGGTATTCTCATCCCAAACAATCATCTTATGGCTGGGTACCTGAACATAGTCTGATGAAGGATGGTTGTCGGGCCAGGCATATACGCTTGCATCTTCACCAGCATGATCCAATATTTCAGCAAAGGTGTTGTTGGCAAGGGCGGTTGATGTTAGAATGATTACATTCGCTCTTTCCAACGAATTCCCGATATCTTTATACGGCCGGAGCCTTGTATCATCCTGCTTCAGATCGAAGACCCCGACAGGAATTCCTGCTTCATCAAATTTGCGGTCAAGAGGCCTGAAGCAGCCAACCATCACCACAGTACCCTGTGATCTGAAGTTGATTGAACCGAAAATATCCCTTTCAGACAATGATTCCTGCTCTTTGCTAAGCAGTGCATTGTAGCAGGAAATAAGCAACATCCGGTGCGAGATATTTGAGAAATTGATCCTGTCAATTGATAGAATACCTGTTTCTAACCGGTTTTGCAGTGTAGCGCACACTCCGATATGGCCACTGCCTAACTGTATGGCAATATACATAATGCCGGCTACCACCTTTTTTACCAGACTGAAATCAGGGGTATTTTTCTCATAAACAACTTTGAGCGGATCACGCATGGTTGTGATACTCATAAACATTATCCATTGAGTGCCTTCCAGAGGTAATCTTTAAGATTAGTGAGGCCAAGACGGGTGTGCGAGGAAATAAACACGGCAGGTACACGAGGCAGCTCTTTCTTAATGAGTTCGACCATTTCGTTATCCAGCAGGTCGCTTTTTGTAATTGCCAGCACACGCTGTTTATCAAGCAATTCAGGGTTATATTGCTTCAACTCGTTAAGCAGGATTTTGTATTCTTTCCTGATGTCTTTACTATCAGCCGGGATCATGAAAAGCAGAACCGAGTTACGCTCGATATGCCTGAGAAATCTCAGTCCGAGGCCTCGCCCCTCACTGGCGCCTTCGATGATACCGGGAATATCAGCCATAACAAACGACAGGCCTTCGCGGTACGAAACAATTCCCAGGTTAGGCCTCAGCGTGGTAAAGGGATAGTCGGCAATCTCGGGCTTTGCTGCTGACAGAACCGACAGCAATGTCGATTTCCCCGCATTCGGGAAACCAACGAGCCCGACATCGGCAAGTATCTTCAGTTCAAAGATTTTCCAGCCTTCAATACCGGTTTCGCCGGGCTGTGCATATTTTGGCGCCTGGTTAGTGGCAGATTTGAAATGATCGTTGCCAAGTCCTCCCCGGCCACCCTTCATTACTATCTTCTCTTCTCCGTCGAAGGTGATTTCACTTTCCTGTTCACCGGTTTCAGCATCTTTAACAATTGTACCCAATGGAACTTCAATCACAACATCGTCCCCTTCAGCTCCTTTTCTCAGGGCGCCTGAACCACCGGTGCCATTTCCGGCAATAAGATGTTTGGTGTATTTGAGGTGAAGCAATGTCCACAACTGGGCATTCCCCCTGATGATGATATGTCCGCCCCTGCCCCCGTCACCCCCGTCGGGACCGCCACGCGGATTCAACTTAGTCCTGAGGAAATGTGCCGAACCAGCCCCGCCGTTGCCCGATTTGAGAAATATCTTCACATAATCAACAAAATTGGATGAGGCCATGGTTTCTTTACAGGTTAGTTTAAGGTGTGATTTTACCGGGAATATTATACAATTCAGGTGGCGCAGGCCTTTACCGCTTTTTCTTCATTACTGCATCTACGGCTGCCGATAGTCTTGCAATGACCTCTTCTCTTGAACCGGTGGCATCCACTTCAAGGAGCTTATTCTGTTTCCTGTAAAGCTCCATTGTCGGTTTGGTTTTAAATTCATATTCTTCGAGACGATGAACGATAAGTTCAGCGGACTGATCATATGGGCGGCCTTTCTCACCTTTCCCGCGATTATCGAGGCGACGGATCAGATCCAGCATAGGCACCCTGAGCTCAACGGCACATGAAACACGCATGTTCATTCGCCTCAGCAATCCGTCGAGAATATAAGCCTGGAGAACAGTCCTGGGAAATCCCTTGAATATGAACCCGTTAACATCGTCATGATGCTTCATCTCCTGCTCAATGAGCGGTATTACTATTTCGTCGGGGACAAGGTCACCCTGTGCCATTTTCTCCTTCACTTTTATCCCTATCTCTGTTTTATTACTCACTTCTTTTCGGAGTAAAGCGCCGGTGGAGATATAATAAAGGTTGAATTTCTGGGCCAGCAATTTCCCCTGTGTGCCTTTTCCCGAACCAGGATGTCCTGAAAGCACCAGGTTAAACCATTCCTTCTGAAGCGTGAGCTCAATCTGGGAAGTGAGCCGCTCGAATATTTCAGGAATAGGGCCAACACCATCGATGGCATAGTAGAGATTGCGCTCTTTATAGTATTCTTTTACCGGAAGAGTCTTGTTCTCGTACTCAATCAGCCTCCGCTTGATTACGTCTTCGGTGTCGTCGGACCTGCCTGAGACTTTCCCTCTCTCAATAAGGCGGGTAATGAGTTCATCGTTAGGAACTTCGAGGCTCAGCATGCAGGATAACGAGGTGTTGAGTTTCAGCAAAAGCCCGTCGAGAATATAGGCCTGCACAAAAGTGCGCGGGAAACCATCGAATAGAATACCGTTGCTATCGGTGCTCGAGACGATCTTTTTTTCGATAAGTTCCACCATGATCTCATCCGAAACCAGTTCGCCCCGCTGAATGATATCTTTCACACGGTTACCTAATTCAGACCCTTCAGCGATTTCCTGCCGCAGCAGGTCGCCGGTGGAGATATATGCCAGGTTATATTTCTCAATGATGAGTTGTGACTGGGTTCCTTTGCCTGCACCCGGAGGACCGAAAAGCGCAATGTTAAGCATATGATATTGAGAGTTTTATTAATAATTATCCTTTAAAATGAATGATCTGCTGAAACAATTTAACTTGCTGAATTCTAGTCCGAAATCCTGTAAATTTCAGCAGAGTTTCTGCCGAGCCCGTCATAGTCGAGGCCATAGCCAACAACAAAATCGTTGGGAATCCTGAAACAGACATAATCGATCGGGTAGCTCTTTTTATAGGCATCAGGCTTGAGTAAACAGGCGGCGACCTTAACATCCAACACATTCATAGCCTGTATTTTATCGATAAGTTTCACGATCGTAAGGCCTGAGTCAACAATATCCTCAACCAGTATAATATGCCTGCCTTCAAGCGGGATATCAAGCCCTATCACTTCTTCAATCGTTCCCGTACTGTTTACCCCTTTATATGACGACACCTTAATGAAGGCAATCTCGCAATCAATAGTTATACGTTTCAGAAGGTCTGAAGCAAAAATGAAAGAACCATTTAAAACCACAACAAAAAGAGGCTTTTTCCCCTGGTAATCAAGGTTCAGCGTAGCGGCCAGTTTCTTCACTCCTGCCTGAATTTTCCTTTCAGACATGTATTTTACAAACGTTTTGTCATGCAATTTCCAGGGTTCTGTCATGGTTCAATTCCTTTTCAGCAAAGATAGAACATCCTGTAAAATCGCAATCTATCTGCTTTCATTAATGTTCTTTAAACTTGAGGATATGCGTGCTGAAGCATTTTACCATAACACTTTTTTCTATGACTATTTGCGGTTAACGATGACAGTATTATCTTCGCTTATTAAAAACCCGAAGCCATGAATGCAATTGTGAGTATAATTATGGGAAGCACCAGCGATCTGCCGGTAATGGAAGGCGCTGCCAATGTTTTGAATGAACTGAAGATCCCGTTTGAAATGAATGCTTTGTCGGCACACCGCACCCCCGAAAAAGTTGAAGAATTTGCCACCAGGGCAGCAGCGCGCGGAATCAAGGTGATCATAGCTGCAGCGGGCATGGCAGCCCATCTCCCGGGGGTGATTGCTGCATTCACACCTGTACCTGTGATTGGCGTTCCTATCCGTTCATCTTTCGACGGCCTCGACTCACTGCTTGCCATCGTACAGATGCCTCCGGGCATACCCGTTGCCGCAGTGGCTGTAAACGGGGCGCAAAATGCCGCGATACTGGCATCGCAGATTGTTGCCACAGGGGATGCCGAACTCGCGGAGAGAGTTGTCAGGTACAAGGAAAATCTCAAGAAGAAAATCATTGAAGCCAATGAGCGGCTCAAAGATGTGAAATTTGAGTACAAAGTTAATTAGGCCGGTGCTAAAGCTTCCTGATGATTGTAAGGCCATCGCGAACCGTTAACAACAGGCATTCAACATCTTTGCGGTTCAACAGGTAATCATTAAATTCTGCCATGCTGCAGGCCTCATGGTCTGAGAAGGAATTATTATCCACCACTTTGCCGTACCATAATGTATTGTCGGCTATGATAAAGCCGCCAGAAGCCACTTTACCGAAGATCATTTCGAAATACCGTATATAATCATCCTTGTTGGCATCGATAAACACGAGGTCGAAAGGACCCTGAATGGACGGAACTATCCCGAATGCATCGCCAATATGCAGCATCACTTTATCCTGAATCCCGGCAAGTTTAAAGTATTTCAGGGCGATTTCTTCAAGTTCAGGGTTGCATTCGATGGTGTGTAAAATTCCGCCTGCAGGAATTCCGCCTGCAAGGCAAATCGCCGAATAACCGGTGAAAGTTCCAATCTCAAGTACCTTCCATGGCTTTATCATGCAACTTATTGTCCGGAGCAGCGTTCCCTGCACATGCCCCGATAACATCTGCGGTGCAACGGTTTTCAGGTGCGTTTCACGAGCCAGTTGCTTAAGAATTTCAGGTTCCTCTGAGGTATGTTGTTCAGCATAGCGCTCAACATCAGGGTGTACCAGGAATTCCGGCACAGTGGCTGAAGGTTGATCCGGTGTATTATTTTTTTCCATTCGTGAAAATAAGTGAACTTAAAGCAGAAGGATTAAAAATCTCGTTGGCAACATGCAGCACATCCGATGGAGTAATCGCCTCAACACGTGCGATCACTTCTTCCACGGTGTCAACCTTATTGAAAAGTAACATGCTTTTACCGGCAGATAACATTTCATTCTGGTGCGCTTCAACCGAAATCGCTATCTGCCCTTTTAGTTGCTCCTTGCGGATTTTCAGCCTGCCGCTGCTCATCTCTTCATCCCGGATTTTTCGCAATTCCTTCATAACAAGACTAATAGCCTTATCAACCATACGTGTATCGGTGCCCAGGTAGATGGTAAAAATGCCGGTATCGGAAAGCGGTTGATAGTTTGATTCGAGATTATAAGCTATGCCATGCTTTTCACGAAGTTCGAGGTTGAGCACCGAATTCATGGCAGGGCCACCGAGCATGTTGGTGATTAATGCCAGTGCGTATCGCTCTTTATCATGATAACTGTATGCCCTGTTTCCAAGGATTATGTGAGACTGGTGTTTGGAAAACTTTCGGGTCACATCCAGTTTCTTAAAGTCAGGTGGTGAGAGCCTTTCCGGTTGCCCTTCACAGGCAGGTTGAACACCAAAATATTTACCCGTCAGTTTAACCAGTTTTGAGAAACCGATGTCTCCAACCGAACTTATAACCAATTGATTTGTAAAATACTGGCGCCGGGTAAAACCCAAAACCTGCTCCCTGCTGAACTTTCTCAGGTGCGAAGGTGTACCCAGGATGTTTTTACCCAGCGGATGATCGCCGAAAATGAGCGTGTCGAACTCATCGTGAATCCACTCCATAGGGCTGTCTTTGTATGAATTGATCTCATCGATCACTACATCGCGCTCTTTACGCATCTCATCTTCCGGGAATGTGGAGCTGAACAGAATATCGGAGAACAACTCAAGCGTGCGGCCGTAATACTCTGAAAGAAATGAAGCGTAAACGGTTGTTTCTTCCTTTGTAGTAAAGGCGTTCAGATCGGCTCCCACGTTCTCAATTCTGTCGAGCACCTGACGGGCTGTCCGGTGGCTGGTGCCCTTGAAGATGAGGTGTTCGATAAAATGAGCCATACCCTGTTCTTCCGGCTTTTCGTCGCGGGAACCGGCATTCACCGCCACACCCAGGTGTGCAACAGGGCTTCCGGTTTGGCGGTGAACCAGCCGGATACCGTTTGGGAATTGATAAGTCTGGTAAGGAGAAGGCATTTTAGAAAGTCAAAGGTCAGAGGTCAAAGGTTAGAGGTCAAAAATGAGGTTTGAAGTTAGAGGTTAGAACCGGCACTTGGAACTTGGCACTTGGCACCCTTATCAGAGGTCAACAATAGAGGTTTGAAGTTAGAGGTTTGAGGTTAGAGGTTAGAACCGGCACTTGGAACTTGGCACTTGGCACTTGGCACCATTATCAGAGGTCAAAAATAGAGGTTTGAAGTTAGAGGTTAGAACCGGCACTTGGAACTTAGAACTTGGAACTTGGAACCTGGCACCTGGCACTCGGCACCAAGATTAGAGGTCAAAGTGCAGTCCCGATAGCTATCGGGATCAAAGGTCAGATTACATCGGGCTGGGTTTAATTTGTATTTGTCAACCAATTCACTATTAACCAATCTCTGACCACTGCTAATTACTTCAGTTTCAGTTCACCGGGGTATTTGTCGTCAAAAAATACCCAGAAAAGCGGCATATAACCTCGCAATTCGCCGTCGTCGCCATAGCGGGCTATGAGCGGACAAACGCCGGCAACTTCTTTGGTAATGTGCAGACTTTTTTCGTCCATCTTCCATTCTTCGAGAAAACGCAGCCTGGTGATATCGCGGGTATTCAACTCCTGCGTCAACACAGTATCATACAGCGAATGAGGAGGTTCGGCTCGCTCAAGCGTGATTGTGTCCGACCGTTTCATTATACTTTTTAGTTGTTCAGGTGAGAGCAGTTCATTGGTAAAAAAGTCGTATGCCTTCACCTTTCCGTCAAGTGCTGACTGCATAATATTCTTAACAAGCTTTTCGCGATCCTGCCCTTCTATATTCTGAACCCACCAGTCATTATCAGGATCGGGTGATTTGATCGGAACATCGTATTGTATTCGTTTGGTAACCAAAGACTTATTGTCTCTTTGCTTGTTGCAGCCTATTACTATTGCCGCCAACAAAATGGCCGGAAGCAACAATCTGAACATCATTTTCATTGGATTAGAATTTGATTTTTGAAATAGTGCGCTATGTTATGAATCCGCAACAGCAGGTACACAAAATGAAACAGATGCAGCGGACTCAAAAAATTACTTCCTCATTTTCAGGGCTTAACTTCAGCACAGCACCTTTATTGTGTTTGCCATCTATTTTAATGGTCAGGGGTTTGGGAAACTGAACGTGCCTGATTATATCATCTTCGAATAATGAAGGCAGACTGTTAAGCGTTTCAAGATCAATGAAACCGTCGTTCATGAACGGATTTATCGTAAAGTATCCAACCCTGAAGGAAGTAAGATTCTGAAAAAAATGTGTGCCCTGGCTTGGATCAATCCGGTAATTCTCCAGTCCTGATTCAATGATGAGCCTTGCCGCCGAAATCTGCGGCCACTTCACCGGGATACCAAGCCATGGATCGGTACTGCCCCAGCGGCCCGGACCGATGAGTATGTAATTACTTTGCGTGGAAAGGAATTTGTCGTTGATAAGTCCTATACGGTAAGCAATATCAGGATTGCGGGCCGGGTCGAAGACATCGGGTTTTATGTAAACAATATCCGAAATGCCGGCAATCAGGCCATTGCCAAGGGCTGCATTTGAAAAGATGAGCGTGTCCTCCGGCTTCACTTCTTCAAGGTTCACATCATTCGACTCCTTGCTTTCCACTATCGGCCTGATTTGCAGCAGGGTAAATGCTTTCGGGGTTCCTTTGGGGCGGTGCAGGTCAACAGCAAATTCAATCTCGATTGGTTTCCCCAGTTCACGGTGGCCCATTTCAAGACAGGTTTGCAGTATTTCGGCAAGGGGGAAGGAATTGTGATTCAGTATATTGGCAAATGTCACTACCCGTCGGCCATCATAATATGTTCCTTCACGAAGAACATGGCTCTCGAAATCGAGCGTTGACACCAAATCCCTGAAAGCCAAATCAGGCGAGGCTTCTTCAACTTTTAACCGTTTCAGATTCATGCCGTCGTCGAGCGAAGGCCAGAAACTGTCAGGCTTTAAATCGAGAGCGTAGAAATATTTCTGCGTTTCTCGCAAAGCCATTTCGGTGTTCGAAAGTTGCAGTATTTTTTTAGGATACTTCGGTGAGAATCTCAGCGATGTGCCTCCGTCAACGATATACTTCCCCAACCCGATGGCAATCGAAGCAATGCCGTCCTCGCTTTTCTCAGGAGCAATAGGATAATAGTTGATTGAACGCGCCACTCCCGAAAATGTGGGAAAGAAGGAATCATCAAAGTGTGATCCCACGACTTGCTGCAGCACGATAGCCATCTTCTCTTCGTCGATCAGATTTCGTGTGGCTGCCATATATGCCTTACTATTGTGAAAGAACACTGAGGCATATACACTTTTGATTGCATTGCTGAGCTGCTCCAGCATCATACGTTCATCGCCGGGCACGCGTGGAACCATGTAGGTGGAATAAATCCCGGCAAAAGGCTGGTAATGTGAGTCTTCGAGCAGACTCGAAGAACGAACAGCGATAGGCCGGCTGCTCACACTGATGAATTTTGCCAGGTCGTCGTGCAGCCTGAAAGGCAGTCGTGCATTGATGAACTGGTTTAATATCTCTTCGTCGGGCATATCTGACAACCCTATCTGGAAAAGGTCGTTATCCTCCATAAATTCGTCAAACACATCAGTGCAGAGCACAACCGTGTGCGGAATCGATATATTGACTCCGGGGAACTTATCGAAGAGGCGGTTTCGTTTAATGATAGTGTCGAGAAATGCCAGGCCGCGGGCTTTCCCACCAATTGAACCATCACCTATACGGGTAAATGTAACGTACTCGTCAAAACTGTCGCGGTTAAATTCGGCGATGATTCCCCTGGCTTTATTCAGACGATAACCGGCAATGGCCTCGAAAAGGAACCTGCGTATCTCGTCAAGATCAGTAAAATCACCGGGACGCACATCCTTAAAAAACTCAGCCAAAGGAAATAATGCCCTGGCAAACAACCATTTGGAAAGGTGGTTGCGGTAAATATGGTAAAGAAGTGAATCATCAGGCACTTCGAAAATGCGCTGCTGGAGCGCCTTGAGGTCAGTGGCCCGCATGATCTCTTCCCTGGTTTCGGGATTCACAAAAACAAAATCACCGAATGCAAAAAACTCCATCATAAAGTGCCGGAGCTCCAGCGACAGGGTTTTTGAGTTCTTGTTGATGAAGCCCACATTCATTTCATGCGCCACGGATGCAAACTTCTCATCGGACGATTGCAGCAGGAATGGCACAAACTCATCCTCAGCACGAACATGCTTCAGAAGTTTGAATCCTGCTTCAGGATCTTCTTTACCCCGACGGCGGTAACTGATGTCGGAGATGATGCCCAGCAGGCTATGTTTGTATTTTTCATATAGTCCGATTGCCTGCTCATAATTAGTTGCCAGCAAAATCTTTGGCCGCCCGCGGTTTCGCAGCATCTGCTGGTGCTCGTTCAACCCTTCGGTAGTGAACGATCGCGACTGGTTGAATACGATTTTATAGATATTCGGCAGATAACTTGAATAAAACCTCACCGAGTCCTCAACCAGCAGCACCACCTGAACGCCAACCTCGCGGGTGTCGTGTTCGGCATTCATCTTATCCTCAATCAGTTTAATGATGGCCAGCAGAAGATCGCTGTTGCCCAGCCAGCTGAAAATATAGTCGATCGCGCTCAGATCTTCGTGCGAAACCTTGAGAGAAACTTCGCGTGAAAAAGGCGTCAATACAACAATAGGAATCTCAGGGTATTGGCTTTTAATCTTTTTTGCCAGGTCAAAGGTGTCGAGCTCTTCGAGGTTCAGCATGCAGATGACCAGGTCAATATTTTCACTTTTCAGTGTTGTAAATGCCTCTTCCTCTGAAGGTACCTGTATAAACTGTGGCGGGTACCGAAGGTTAAGCGAGACATATTCATTGAAAATCTGCTCATCAATACGGCCGTCGCCTTCAAGGATAAACGCATCGTAATTGCTTGCTATAAGCAATACGTGGTAAATGCGCTTTTTCATCAGGTTGATGAAAGGCGTATCATCAAAATAGTATTTCTGCGAAAGCTGGGCTATCTGAGATGGTTTCATGGTAATTCAGCCGGTTGAGGCAAAGGTATGCAAATATGGGCTTTTGCAAAAGCACATTTAAGTTGGCAAATAGATAACTTTGCAGCCCTGAAAATGCTTTGATATGTACTACAATTTTGATGAAGAAATTGACCGGCTGAATACCAGCAGCATCAAATACGATGGCCTTCAGCAATTCTTTGGCTCGGATGACCTGCTACCGATGTGGGTGGCCGATATGGATTTCCGCACGCCTCATTTTATTATCAATGCTTTGAAAAACAGGCTCGAACATGAAGTCCTGGGTTATAGTTTTCGTTCTGATAGTTTCCAGGAAGCAGTTGCCGGCTGGCTGAAACGCAGGCATGGCTGGGAAATAAAGAAAGAATGGATTGTTTTCACCCCCGGTGTTGTGCCTGGTGTGAATCTCGCGGTTCTGGCGCACACTTCGTCCGGCGATAACATAATAACGCAGCCACCTGTATATTTCCCGTTCTTCAATGCCGTGACCGATCATGTCCGTAAGCTGGTTTACAACAAGTTAAGTCTGATCAACGGCAGATTGTCTGTTGATTTCGATAACCTCGAAAATGAATGCCGCAAGGGGGCGAAAATGATCATTATTTCCAGTCCGCATAACCCCGGTGGAAATGTGTGGACCCGGGATGAATTATCGAAGATCGCCGCTATCTGCCTCAGATACAATGTTCTGATCGTTTCCGACGAAATTCATTGCGACCTGGTTTACAAACCAAATAAGCATACTCCGATGGCCAGCCTGTCGGATGAAATTGCCTCGAACACAATCACGTTCATTGCTCCAAGCAAAACTTTCAATGTGTCGGGGCTCTCTTCCTCGCTGGCCATCATACCAGATGAAAACCTGCGCAAACAATTCGTTTCAACACTCGATCATTTGCACATAGGGCTGGGAAACATCTTCGGCAATGTCGCCATGGAAGCAGCATTCACCTATGGCGACGAATATGATGACGCGCTGATGGAGTACCTTGCCGGTAATGTGGCGCTGGTTGAATCGTTTCTCGAAACTAACCTGCCGCAAATCAAACCGGTAAGGCCGGAAGCAACATTCCTGGTTTGGCTCGACTGCCGCGAAATGGGTATGACAGATAAGGAACTGAACGATTTTTTCCTTAAAAAAGCCCGCCTGGCGTTAAACCAGGGAATACAGTTCGGCCCGGGAGGCGAAGGCTTTATGCGCCTGAACATCGGCTGCACGAAAGCCACTCTCCTGAAAGGTTTAAACCGGCTGAAACAAGCATTTTCAACTTTATAAATACCATGATCCGTCATATTGTGATGTTTAAACTCAGAGCGTTCGATAACGAAACGCTTAAACAGGAAGCGCTCAAAGAGTTAAAAAAACGCCTTGAGGCACTTCCGCAAAAGATCAGCGTAATACGCCACTGCGAAACCGGTATTGATATCAGGAAACTGCCGTCATCCTATGATCTTATCCTGACCATGGATTTCGACAATATGGCAGACCTGAATTACTATTCCGATCACCCTGATCACCAGGATTTTATCAGGTTCAACAAGGATTTCTCCGTAGCAAAAGCGAGTGTTGATTACGAAATCTGATACCGAAAAAATTGTTTAAGTTCAAAAAATTAACCTGAAATGATGATTGACTTAAGAAGCGACACCGTTACCCGTCCTACTCCCGGAATGCTGGATGCCATGATGCATGCGAAGGTTGGTGATGATGTATTTGGCGAAGACCCGGCCATCAACGACCTTGAAAATTACGCTGCCGGCCTTTTCAATAAAGAAGCAGCGCTTTTTTGTACCTCGGGAACACAGGCTAACCAAATCGCTGTGAAAGCACACACGCAGCCCGGCGACGAAGTAATCCTCGACCGACTGGCTCACATTTATTATTACGAAGGCGGCGGTGTAGCTTTTCACTCAGGCTGTTCGGTGTGCCTGCTCGAAGGTGACCGGGGACGTATAACCACCAGGCAGGTATCAGAACACATCAATCCTGCCGATGACCCGCACCGCCCGCTCAGCAGGCTTGTTTGCATCGAAAATACCATGAATAAAGGCGGTGGTGCGATATACGATTTCGATGAACTGATAGCCATTCAGCATGTGTGCAGAGAAAATGGCCTGAAATACCACCTCGACGGCGCCCGCCTGTTCAATGCCATCGTGGAGACAGGCCGGAAACCTGCCGAATTCGGCAACCTGTTCGATTCAATTTCAATATGCCTTTCAAAAGGACTGGGTGCTCCGGTAGGCTCACTGCTTCTCGGCGACAAAGATTTCATCCTTAAAGCCAGGAGGATACGCAAAGTATTCGGAGGTGGAATGCGGCAGGCCGGGTTTCTGGCGGCCGCCGGTAAATACGCCCTCCTGAACCATGTTGATCGTCTAAGGGAAGATCACCGCAGGGCGCGCCAGATTGGCGACATGCTAAAAAAACTGCCCTTTGTGACCGACATTGTCCCCATCGACACCAATATGATCTTCTTTCACCTGGACGACTCCGTGCCTTCGGATACTTACCTGGCAAAACTTCGTGAGAAGGATATTCATGCCCTAGCGCTCTCACCACAGGTAGTAAGGTTTGTCACACACCTTGATATAACTGATACAATGCTCGAAACGCTCGACAAAGAATTGAAAACCTTATAACTGAGCTCGTTCCATAAAAAATGCCGGTTGAAAAGTATTTTTCAACCGGCATTTTAATAATAATCTCCCCCTTTATTTCACGATTACTTTTATTGTAGTGCTGGTTCCATCCAGCCTCTTCACCTGTAAAGCATACATTCCGGAGTTAAATCCGCTAAGATCAAGAGTGATTCGCTTTTCACCAGCTTCCGGCGAAAGACTTACCATCATCTTGCCTACCTGGTCGAGCAAAGTGATTTTTGTAAATCCGGCGGTGGTTGATTCAATGTTCAGAACCGATGAAACCGGATTTGGATAGACCTTAAGCGAGCTCCTGTTGCTTTCAGGAACATTTACCGTCGAAAGGAAATTGGCCACATATTGCGCCGGTTCATAAACTTCAAATGAATAGACGGAATTCAGCGATACTACATTACCGTTGAGTGTCCAGTTGGCAAACCTGTATCCGGTGTTTTCATGTGCCGTTAAAGTAGCCATCGATCCGTAAGTATATGAGCCTTCCCCGGTTATGTACCCGGCATTTTCAGGCGAAACCACAGCACTTACCGCGAACACCTGAATAAAGTTTGCCGTGAGCGTAATATTATCATTTACGGTGAAAGTATAGCTCTGATTGTACGAAACAACCTGTCCGTTAACCGACCAGTTGCTGAAATCCCATCCTTCATTGGGTGTTGCGGTTACCGTTACCTGTGATCCTGCAGCCGCCGAACCACCACCTGTCACAACTCCACCATCGGCAGGGTTGGCAACCACCAATATGCTATAAACCTGTATCTGTTGAATAAACTGTGCTTCCAGGTCACGGTTTTCAAGTGCGTTGAAGGAATAGGCCGCGTTGCCTGAAACCATTGTCCCGTTTTCATACCATCCGGTGAAGTCCCAGCCGGTATTTGCCGAAGCTACAACCGTCACATTCGCATTGTATGAATAAGTACCTCCGCCTGAAACACTTCCACCGGCTGCAGGGCTGGCACTTACAGTAATATTGTACTGCAGAACGGCAAAGTTTGCCGTAAGGTTTACACTACTGTTAGCTGTAAATGTATAGGTTGCATTGGTGGAGACCACATTCCCGTTCTCGGTCCAGTTGATGAATCCGTACCCTGTGTTGGCAGTTGCTGTGGCTGTCACCTGATCGCCAATAGTATAGGTGCCGTCACCTGTTGTTGTTCCGCCTGAAGGTGGACTTGCTATAGTGGAAACCGTAACCTGGTTCATGCTGAAATTGGCAACCAGGTCGCGGTTGGCCGATGCAGTAAAACTATAAGAAGGTTCAGATGAAACAGGGTTTCCATTTTCGGTCCAGTTGAGGAAATTCCAGTTTGTGTTGGGTGTAGCCACCACAGTCACTGTCTGGCCAATCAGGTAATTGCCTGCGCCGCTTGTGCTGCCGCCTGACACAGGATTGGAAACTGTAGTGATTGTATAACTCTGGCTTCCTCCGTTCTGTATACTCACATCGTCAATGTACCAGTAATCATATTGATAAAGGTCACCGGTGACAACGAAAGCAATATAGGTAGCGGGCGAATTGAGGTTGGAAGTTACAACTGTATTTACCTGATATGGCCCTACCATGGTATTTGAAGTAGTCGCCAGCGACCAGGCTTCATCTGTCCAGGTAGTTCCGTTGGAGCTCGACTGAATTCTGAGTGTGGCACCGGGCGCCCAATCATCGAGCAGGTAGCGGAAACTCAGGTTTAGCTGGGTGATCCCGGTTGTATTGAACGCAGGTGTGATTAGTCGGGTTGTACCGGGATTGATATCCTGGAAAGTAGATTTCATCTCGCAGGCACTACCCCCGGCATTATTGGTTGCCGATGCTGACCAACTGTTAACGGTTCCTGTGCCTGAATACTGGGTACTCCAGCAGGCAGGAAATATTTCGCCGGCGAATGATTCGCTGTAAGGCAGTGATGATCCGCCGCATAAAGTGGTTGCATTGGCTGTGATTCCGTTGGAATAGGTGTACGTGCCGTCAACCGACCATAATTTATAATAATAGGTTGTTGCCGGATTCAGGGCGGTGTGGCTGTATGAAGTCCCGCTACCCGTATAAATTACGGTACCTCCGCCGCTTATCGTATTGCCTGCCGAATAGGATGTGCCATTCTGAGGTAAACCAAATGTTGGTGTGGTGTTATAAACCAGCATCACATTATTATTGGAGCTATTTTTAACCCACGACATATCAATTTGCGATGTACTCACCGGAGTTGCAGTGAACTGCGAGGGATTCTGAACTGTGCTTATCCCTACCGTGAATGAAATAGTTGAACCGGCGGTTGTTACATTGTATATGTTCAACCCGCCTGCCGAGCCATCCTGAAGAAAAGGTGCAGGGTTTGTACCATCGTTGATGGCTGTGCGGCCCGAGCCCGCTGAAAAATATGCCGAAGACGGCAATCCGTTGGTTGTGGTAGTTCCATTTGGCCTGTAGATATACACTTCATCAGGGGGGCCGTCAGCATTGCCTGTTAATGCCGGATCAATCCTGTAAACTATCAATCCTGAACCCGGAAGGCCGCCTTCGAATGTACCGGTTGCCTTCCTGTATTCCACCACATAATACTCGGATGTGGAATTTGGTGAGGCAATTTTATAACAATTGTTGGTTGATGATGTCAGGGGCTGCAAGGTGTATGTGCCTGAGGCTGTGATTTCAGGAATGTTGGCAATCCACGACTGTTCAGTGTATTTCCATTTCATATAGGCAGTCATATGCCCATCGCCATATTCCATCAGGTCCCAGCTTGCTACGGGTGATATATTCAACCCGCCATCATCATAGTGATACAAGTCGGGTGCGCCGAGTGCATGGAATGTTTCGTGACACAGTGTGTATACATCCACCTGGGTTTCGGGCTGGAAAGTGTAATCCCAAACCTGTTTGCCGTTTATGTTTACATTGTACGTGTACAACACCCAGCGGTGAGCCCACAATAAACTTGCCCATGCGCCATGATCACCCCTAACAACGAAACACACATTGTCAACATATCCGTCATTGTCCGCATCAATATTCAGGCCTGCGGGCACCGGCGAATTGGCATTGATCCAGTTGATGGCATCGCGGAGCAATCCGTGCTCCCTCAGCCTGCGTTCATTATCGTTACTGTATCCATTTGGATTAGTGGTAGCGTTATAGGGTTCAAAATAGTTGCGATTGTGCGAATCAGTATATGACAGGTTTGTTGTCATCGCACAGGCGGGATAATGTGTAGAACTGATAGTCAACTGGTTATAGGAAACTTCAGTGTAGTATGACTTCAGTGAAACGCCAGTCGGCAGATTGAAAAGGTCGTCGTATGTCTGACGGGTGGTAGCGAACTCGGAATCATCGGCAAATTTTATATAGATCACGATATTATTCATGGTGCCGGTATGGGGCGCCATCACTGAAGTGTTGTTATCGGTCAGATACTGGCTGCGAAGTCTTTCATACTCACTTCGCGACACCTTTGCCCATTTCCGCAGTCCCGCAGTTTCAGGATCAACCTGGTTCACCTTGAATGCCGACGGCACCACAACATCTCCCTGGCGGATGCCATAATAATAGTATCCATCGGCTGCCTGTATGATTGTAAAACCATTGGCATCGTGCAGCCAGTTAAAGTATTCGTCACCCGAAACATAGCAGTGGATAGTCGTGCCATCAGGTTGCTTAACCTCGTAAGGCTGGTTTCTGACCACCGAAGCATTTGAAAATGTAACAGCAACGAACAAAAAAGTTAGTAAGAGAAGTAATTGTTTTTTCATGTTAGTTTTGGTAGAGTGGATTTTGAGTTAATGAAATCTTTAAAAGCAGTCTCTCCGGCGATAGAATCCGGCGATAGAAATTAATTGCTTTAGCATAGTAAAAGTGACACTGTATTTATAAGTTTTTTCTTCATAAAATCACTGTTCAATTTGGTTTTCGGAGTAATCCGTTTTTTCTCTCTTCTGTTAATCAGAGCAATTATATTTTCACGGTTGTTTTTTATTTGTTAACAAATTAACAGTTATTGCACGAAACTCTCCGTATTTCACGGAAAAAACAAAAATAAAAGGCTTACCCTGACTTTCGGCTGGATAAAAATCCCTTACATTTGCTTCTAACAAATCCATCAAAACCCTACTGTTATGACAATAGGAATTCTCAAAGAAATTACTGACGAAAACCGGGTAGCCATGCTGCCTGAGAGTGTTTCAACACTTGTAAAAATGAATGTTGCTGTACTGGTTGAATCGGGTGCAGGAGCAGCTGCCTTTGCCTCGGACGCTGATTATGAGAAAGCGGGTGCACAGGTAGCTAAGAAAGCCGAGGTGATTGCACAATCGGATGTAGTCATTAAAATTCAGCCGCCAACTTCTGAAGAAACCGCCTTGCTGAAAGACGGTCAGGTGCTGCTTGCAGTACTCAACCCTTATTTCAACACTACTCAGGTGAAGGAACTGGCCGCCAAAAACGTGACCGCCTTCAGCATGGATGTTGTACCCCGCACCACAAGGGCGCAAGCGATGGATATCCTTTCATCGATGGCAACGGTTGCCGGCTACAAAGCGGTATTAACAGCAGCCAACACTCTGCCCAAGTTCTTCCCCATGTTCATGACTGCTGCCGGCACTATCAAACCAGCCAACCTGCTTATTCTGGGCGCCGGTGTTGCAGGGCTGCAGGCTATTGCTACTTCACGCAAACTAGGCGCCGTTGTGTATGTTTTTGATGTACGCGCTGCTGTAAAAGAAGAAGTGATGGGCCTTGGCGGCAAATTTGTTGAAGTTGAAGGTGCTACCGATGACAAATCGGCTGGCGGCTACGCTGTTGAGCAAACTGAGGAATTCAAGATCAGGCAGGCAAAAGCCATTCACGACCAGGCAGTTAAATCAGATGTTGTGATTTGCACTGCCCAGATTCCAGGAAAAAAAGCACCTGTCCTGCTCAAGAAAGAAACCGTGGAAGCTATGACACCCGGATCGGTGGTTATTGACCTTGCAGCATCTACCGGAGGCAACTGCGAACTGACCAAAAACAATGAAACTGTTGTTCACAATGGCGTTAAAATCATCGGTAATTCACAACTGCCGACCGAAATGCCGACAGATGCCAGCCGCATGTTCGGCAAAAACCTCATCAATTTCCTGAAACTCATCATAACCAAGGATGGAGCACTCAACCTGAACTGGGAAGATGATATTGTTAAAGGAACAGCCGTTACACATGGCAAGGAAATCGTTCACGAAAGAGTCAAAACAGTAATCAACTCATAACCAATTAATTTTATGGAAGACATTTTAAAATTCTTCATGGAATACAAGGACATGATTTTTATCATAGTCCTCTCTATATTCCTCGGGATTGAAGTGATTTCGCATGTACCCGCGGTACTGCATACTCCCCTGATGTCGGGCAGCAATGCCATTCACGGAGTTGTTATTATTGGTGCCATCATTGTGATGGGGCATGCCGAAAGTACTTTATCACTCATTCTCGGCTTCATTGCCGTGATACTCGGTACACTCAATGTTGTAGGTGGTTTCGTGGTGACCGACCGAATGCTCGAAATGTTTAAAAAGAAAAAATAACAGGGAGGACAAACCATGGAAACTATTTCAAAAATTATTGAATACTCCAGCGAAATCTCCATACTTGAGAT